>CAXBMV010000087.1:0-8704 GCA_963976575.1 uncultured Gammaproteobacteria bacterium
CGTCCTTAAGGCGGTGGGCCAGCGCAGCCGCCAGGGTGCCACCGGCGGATGCGCCAATCACGACCATATCCGTTTGGTAGCAGTGGTTGAAGGCATCTTCGACATCGTCGAGGTGCACCGGATGATGGTATTCGGGGGCCAGGCGGTAATCCACCGATATCAAATTCAAGCCGGTCGCCGCACAAATCTCGGCACAGATGTCATCGTGGGAGTCGAGATTGCCGAAGATGAAGCCACCACCGTGGATGAACATTAATCTTGCCGGTGAGCGCTGCAGTTGGTAGCGATAATGGCGCAGCGCGACGCTGCCGTGGCGACCGCTTACTTCGCTGTCTTCGCTGCTGATACCTGCTGGCCGGGGATAGCGCATTTCTGCGACCAGGCTTGCGTAATTGCGGCGCTGCTGGTCGATGCTGCCTGCGGTGGAGAGCTGGCTGGACAGGCGCAGGTAACGATCGAGAAAGGCGAGTACCTCATCGTCCAGTTCGAATGGATTGCTGCTTGCTGCATCTGAATCTGTCATTCAGGCATCTTAGCAAGTGCCGATTCGAATGTAAGCCCATGCACGAAATTTGATATTAAACGACAGAGGCGTAACATGGCTTTTTACGATGAAGCTTGCACAGTATATTCCCGACCACGCGGCAACCACGCTGCCGATACTGTTGTTGTTATTGTTGTTGCATCTGTATTTCACCCGCGACGATGGCAGTGACATTGGTATCGAGCTGACTGCGGCCCCACTAAATTATTTTCAGCCAAACCTTAACCGACCAATGCTGGATATCGATGCCGAAATCGCGCGCCTGAAAATCGGCGATGTCAATCGTGAACGGGAAATCCGAGAATTGCTGGAGCAAGGGGATTACAAGCTGGCACGGACACGCCTGCTGGAGCTCGCCGCGAGCGCGGTCACCCTGGATGACAAGAACCAGCTTGGCGATACCCTGTTGTTGCTCGGCGAGGTAGCGATACACCAACAGGAGCTGGGCGATGCCGAAATTTATCTGCAGGAAGCGCTTTACCTGATGATGTCGCAAAAAAATCTGCTTGGAACGGCGCGGGTTTACCAGCAGCTCGGACATTTGAACATTCAGGCGCGGGCACTGGCGCGGCAGGCATCGAACACTTACGACAGGCTATGGCAGGCGCGAAACCTGATGGCGCGCGGTATTTACCAGGGGGTCGGCGAAAATCTGCAGGAAGTGATCGAGGAAAGCCTGCGTATTCGTCGTTTCGGTGCGGCCGCCGATGCATGGGAATCGCTGGCCAGCTTCCATGGCCAGCTACACGACGATTACCAGGCGCAGCAGGCAAATATAGAGGCCGCCAGGCTCTATGCATCGACCGGGCAGATGGCGAAAAGCCGGAAGTTGTTGGCGGCACTGGACAAAAGCCAGATCGATGTCGGTACGCTGCAGCAGTTGAATGTCGAAATCGACGAGTTATTCGATAAACATCAGCAGGATGAAGCGCAAACATGGCGCGCTCGCGATTACGAAATGCTGTTTCACCATTATCAGCGCAACGGAGAAATCGCTCGCGCCTGGGAGTTCAGAATCAAGGCCAGCGAGTCCCTGGCGAAGACTACCGACAGGTCATTGTTTCAACGCCAGGCCGATGTCATCGCAGTGCTGTACAATTCCAATTTTGCGATGGATCGTGCGCGCCGCTACCTCGACCAGGCGGGTGCTATATATGGCGATCGTGAACTGTCGGAAATGCGCGATAAAACGCTTGAAATGGAATCGATGATATTCTAAGTTTGCCTGCCGCAGACCTCGGCTCTATCGATATCTGCAACTCTTTCACCCAGGATACTGTTATATGACTGGCAATAAGCAAGCCCCGCTCGACCCTCGCGACCTGCGCCGTGCCTTTGGTAGCTTCGCTACCGGGGTCACCATTGTCACCACCATCGATAGCGAGGGACAGCCCTGCGGTTTCACTGCAAACTCCTTCAGCTCGGTATCTATAGATCCGCCACTGGTGCTGGTCAGTATCGCCAAGTCGGCCTTCGGTTGCAGCGCATTTACCCAGTCCAACGGCTATGCGGTGAATATACTCGCGCACAGCCAGCGCGATTTATCCAATCGCTTCGCTTCGGCCGGCACCGACAAGTTTTCCGGCATCAACTGGCGCCCGGAGGCTACCGGCTCGCCGATTATCGACGAGGTGATCGCCTGGTTTGATTGCAGTCACTTCGAGCAGGTCGATGCCGGTGATCACATCATCCTCATCGGCGAAGTCCAGCAATACGAATACAATACCGCCGCCCCGCTTGGTTTTTGTCGCGGCGCCTATGTCTCCTTTGGCCTGTCGCCGAAAATGCTGCAATTGGTCACTTCTCCGGGCACCTTGAAGGTGGGCGCGCTGGTCGAGTCCGACGGCAGGGTATTGCTGGAGCGCAATCCGGACACCGGTCAGTTATCCCCGCCCAGCGCCAGCATGGTGGGTGATAGCAGCCAGCCGGGCACCCTCATCAATAAGTTATTTTCGGCCGGGATCGAAGTGGAGTTGCCGTTTATCTACTCGGCCTTCCACGAAGCCGATGTGCGTTACGTCTATTACCGTGGTGAATTACAATCGATAAAGAACGTCGTCGAGACCCGCAACCTGCATTTCTATGATTTCGACCATATCACCTGGGAAGAAATCAATGATCCGGCGATCATATCCATGCTGGAACGCTACATACGCGAGAAAAGAATGGGTAACTACGGGGTTTATATCGGCGGCCACGCCGTCGGTGACGTCTATCCCGCATAAGCTGCAGCAAGCCTGCATAGATCGCTAAAAGCAATGAAAAACCAATAGATTCGCTATTTTTCACCAGTGTCGCGTTTCGGTAACCCGTAGGAATGTTCAATGAGTGATAACAACGACTACGATGACGAAGACGACCTGGATCTGAGTACTCTCCCGGACGATGAGCTGGTCGAGCAGATGCACGATGATTTGTACAATGGTCTCAAAGAAGAAGTCGCCGAAGGTACCCAGATATTCCTGGATCGCGGTTGGGACGCAAACAAGATACTCAATACCGCTCTGGTAGACGGTATGACCATCGTCGGCATTGATTTCCGCGACGGCATATTATTCGTTCCCGAAGTCTTGATGTCGGCCAATGCGATGAAAGCGGGCATGGCCCTGCTGAAGCCGCTGTTGTCTATGTCTGACGAACCCACCGCGGGCAAGATGGTCATAGGTACCGTCAAAGGCGATATCCACGATATCGGCAAGAACCTGGTGTGCATGATGATGGAAGGCGCTGGTTTCGAAGTTTTCGATCTGGGCATCAATACCCCGGTAGAAGATTTCCTCGCCGCACTGGAAGAGCACAAACCCGAAATCCTCGGTATGTCCGCATTGCTGACCACTACCATGCCTTACATGAAAGTCGTCATAGACACGATGAAGGAAAAAGGTATTCGTGACGATTACATCATCCTCGTCGGCGGCGCGCCGCTGAACCAGGAATTTGGCGATGCCATTGGTGCCGATGCCTATTGTCGTGATGCGGCGGTAGCGGCGGATACCGCCAAGCAGCTGGTTGCGGAAAAGCGCGCAGGCTAACCCCCGGTGCATGGTGGAAAATTCAGCCCCGATACTGGTGATTACATGCGCTGCGATTGCGCGTGAAGTCAATGAGCTGAAAAAACTCGGCCAGTGGTCGCAAATGGATTTGCAGGCGATTACCGTCGACCTGCACGCCCGCCCGGAAAAAATTCCGCAGGCGGTGGCCGACAAGATCGATCAGGCGCGTGGCAAGTACGAACATATCTTTGTTGCCTACGGTGACTGTGGTACCAGCGGTGAACTCGACAAGGTATTGAAGGAGCGCGGGGTTAAACGCTTGCCCGGCGCGCATTGCTACGACTTTCTCGCCGGACGCGATCAATATGCACAAATGCAGGAAGACGAACCCGGAACCTTTTACCTGACCGACTTCCTTGCCCAGCATTTTGATCGCCTTGTCATACAAACACTGGGCATAGACCGCCATCCGGAATTGCTGGAAATGTACTTCGGCAACTACACCCGTCTGATGTACCTGGCACAAACTGATTCGGATGAATTGACCGGGCTGGCGCAAGCCGCTGCGGATCAGCTGGGGTTGCGTTTTGAACGTATATTTACCGGCATGGGTGAAATGGTGCCGGAGCTGGACGCTGCCATGCGGGAGGCGATGTGGCGCAGCTGAAGATAGTTTACTGGCGCGACATTCCAGGCCAGGTGGTGGTGCGCGGTGGCGGGCGTAGCACCCGCATTCGTCTGTCTTCGCGTTTCTTCAAAGCGATAGAACGCGCCGCCTATCGATTGAAGAAAACCCAGGCGGATGCGCTGTTTGAACCCTGGCACGATGTGCAGCAACCCTTTAGCGGCGACGTCAAGGAGCAGGCCAAGATGCTGGTCAAGCACCTGGAAGAACATTACACCGAAGAATTGCTCGACAAACTGGTTCGCGCCAGCGGTGTCGATGAAAACCACAGCCTGAACGCGTAAACGGAGTCAGCCTTGTATAAAGTTCGTCAATGGTCGGTAAACCACTCGGCAAAACTCGAAACGGTTTACCGAACTTTCGAGTCTGCGCTTATGCGCCTGCACCCGCTATTCGCCGCGATTGGATACCAGCGCGTGGAGAAGCCGGTGCGCGTGGTCGAAAAAGCACTGAAGAGCCTGATGTTCGACTGCAAGATGTGCGGTCAGTGTGCGCTCAGTTCTACCGGCATGTCCTGCCCGATGAATTGCCCGAAATCGATACGCAACGGGCCCTGTGGTGGCGTGCGTCTGGATGGTCATTGCGAGGTCAAGCCGGAAATGCGTTGCGTCTGGGTGGAAGCCTGGCGCGGCAGCCAGCAAATGCAGCAGGGTGACACCATCAAGCAAGTGCAATTCCCGGTCAACAATCTGCTCAAGGAGAGTTCATCCTGGCTGCGCGTGGTGCGCGAAGAGAAGACTGCCGAGAACGAGGCCGCCTGATGCTGTTAGTCGATAATAATATTAATGCCGAGCCGCTGCCCAATATCGAAGGTCATTCTTCCGATGGGCGTCTCGAGCGTGTTTTGCGCTCTGGAAAATTTGCAGTAACCGCCGAACTGGCACCGCCTGATTCGGCGCTGGCAGACGACGTCTACCAACGTGCGCAGGTTTTCGACGGTTATGTCGATGGCATGAATGCCACCGATGGTTCGGGTGCGAACTGTCACATGTCGAGCGTGGCCATGTGCGCGCTACTCACCGCGGTTGGTTATTCCCCGGTGCTGCAGGTTTCCTGCCGCGACCGCAATCGCATCGCCATACAGGGTGACGTACTCGGCGCAGCGGCGATGGGCGTGTCCAACCTGCTTTGTCTCAGCGGCGATGGCGTGCAGGTCGGCGATCATCCCGAAGCCAAGCCAGTGTTTGACCTGGACAGCATCTCCTTGCTGGAAACTATCCGTACCATGCGCGATGAATCGCGATTCCTCAGCGGGCGGCCGATAACCACCGCCCCCAGATTATTCCTCGGAGCTGCGGAAAATCCGAGCGCTCCGCCGATCGATTTTCGTCCTTACCGCCTGGCCAAGAAGATTGCCGCGGGGGCGCAGTTCATCCAGATGCAGTATATTTTTGACGTCGAGCAACTGCGCGTATTCATGGCCAAATCGCGCGACCTGGGATTGCTGGAAAAAGTTTTCATACTACCCGGCGTGGGCCCATTGGCCTCGGCGCGTACCGCCTTGTGGATACGAAACAATGTACCCGGTATCCATATTCCGGATGCAATCATCAAACGCCTCGAAGGTGCCAGCGAGCCGAAAAAAGAAGGCCAGCGCATTTGTATCGAGATCATCCAGCAACTCCGTGAGATCGAAGGCGTCAGCGGTGTGCACGTGATGGCTTACCGGCAGGAAGAAGCTGTGGCCGATATTATTCAACAGGCGGGTGTACTCGACGGGCGCGTGCCCTGGTATCCCGGCCGCGATGTCCAGCCCGAACCGGCTGACGCCAGTTAAACATGTTTAAAGTAATTATTTTGAGGATATACCCATGACCGAAACCGTAGTCAGTTCAGCGACTAGAGAATTAGTGATCGGCTTCGATCGCCCCTTCGTGATTATTGGTGAGCGCATCAATCCCACCGGGCGCAAGATCATGGCGGACGAAATGAAGAACGGCGACTATAGCCGCGTCGCCAGCGACACCCTGGCCCAGGTCGCGGCCGGTGCGCATATGCTCGACGTCAATGCCGGTATTCCGCTGGCCGATGAACCGCGCATACTCGCCGAGTCGATCCAACTGGTGCAAAGTCTCACCGACGTACCGCTGAGCATAGATTCCTCGATCATCGACGCGCTCGAAGCAGGGCTGTCGGTATACAAGGGCAAGGCGCTGGTCAACTCGGTTACCGGTGAAGACGAAAGCCTCGACCGCGTATTGCCGCTGATCAAGAAATACGGCGCCGCCGTGGTAGCCATTTCCAACGACGAAACCGGCATCTCCGAAGATATCAACGAGCGTTACAAGGTCGCCAAGAAAATCGTCGAGCGCGCCGCGGATTACGGTATCCCTGCCTGCGACGTGATCGTCGACCCGCTGGTCATGCCGATAGGAGCAATCAACACCGCCGGACGCGAAGTGCTGAAATTGATACATCGCTTGCGTACCGAACTCAAGGTGAATACTACCTGTGGTGCCTCCAACATCAGTTTCGGTCTGCCCAACCGCAATGGTTTCAACGGTGCATTCATCGCCATGGCGATTCAGGCAGGTATGACTTCAGCGATTACCAATCCGTTGCATGCCGAAGTGGTTGCTGCCAGTATGGGCGCCGATGTGATGCTGGGCAAAGACCCCGACTGTAGCCGTTGGATCAAGCAATTTCGCGAACCCGCCGCCGAAGGCGCGGTGGTCCGTGGCACCGGCAGACGCGCAGGACGCCGTCGTCGCCCTGCCGCCTGATACGAGTCAATATGAGCGACGACGAAGCCAATATATTATTCATGCCCTCGGGGTTGCGCGGGCATGTCCCGCTTGGCACCACCGTATTGCAGGCCGCGCAACGGCTGGGTGTCGACCTGGAATCGATTTGTGGTGGCCAGGGCAAATGTCGTAAATGTCAGGTATTGCCGCAGGAAGGTGAGTTTTCCAAGCACGGCATCAGTTCACAGTTGGATCATCTCTCGGAATTCACCGAAACCGAGCGTCATCACCAGTCAAAAAATCGTCTCAAGGACGGCCGTCGTCTCGGTTGTAATGCGCGTATTCTTGGCGACCTGGTGGTCGATGTTCCCGAGGAAAGCCAGCAGCACAAGCAACATATCACCAAGGCGATAACCGCCCACGATATTCAGGTTTTACCGGCGCTGCATCTATACACGGTAACCTTGCCAGAGCCCGACATGCACGCGCCGATTTCGGACAAGCGTCGTTTGCAACAGGCGCTTAAAAGCGAGTACGAGTTACCTACGCTGGATTGCGAATTGTCGCAGCTGCGCCTGCTGCAACCGGCGCTGGCGAAGTCCGAACGCAAGGTCACAGTGGCTGTGTACGAGTTTCAAAAAATCATCGCGGTATGGCCTGGTGAGAAAACCGTAGTCTACGGCATGGCAATAGACCTCGGCTCTACCACCATCGCGGCGCAGTTGTGCAACATGATTACCGGTGAAGTGGTCGCAACCGCCGATACCATGAACCCGCAGATTCGCTTTGGCGAAGATTTGATGAGCCGGGTTTCCTACGTGATGATGAACGAGGGCGGCGACGTCGCCATGACCGAAGTAGTACGCGAGGCCTTCAACCAGTTGGCCAAACGCGCGGCGAAAAAAGCCGGCATCGATGTCGAAGACATACTCGACATGACGGTGGTGGCTAATCCAATCATGCATCACCTGTTTCTCGGCATAGACCCGACACCGCTGGGTACCGCGCCGTTCACGCTGGCTACCGATCAAACCACGGTGTTGCGCGCTGCCGAAATCGGCATCCATCTTCACCCCGAAGCACGCATTTGTACCTTGCCCTGTATCGCCGGTCATATCGGTGCCGATACCGCCGGCGTAATCCTCGCCGAACGTCCTGACCTGGCCGAAGACTACGTATTACTGGTCGACGTTGGCACCAATGCCGAAATCGTACTGGGTAATCGCCACCGCCTGCTGGCTGCCTCCAGTCCGACCGGGCCGGCCTTCGAGGGTGCGCAGATTTCTTCCGGCCAACGCGCCGCACCGGGTGCGATCGAACGCGTGCGCATAGACCCGGTAACACTGGAACCGCGTTTTCGCGTGATCGGCTGCGAAGCCTGGTCCGACGAGCCCGAATTTGCCGAGCAAAATGCGAAGGTCGGAGTTAGCGGCATATGTGGTTCCGGGATCATCGAAGTGATCGCGGAAATGTTCCTCGCCGGCATCATCGATCAGGATGGCGTCATCGGACTGGTCGAAGGAAATGACAGCGAACGTATCGTTCTGGATGGTCGCACCTATTCCTATGTGATTCGCGACGGTGACAGACCGATTCGCATTACCCAAAACGACGTGCGTGCCATTCAGTTAGGCAAGGCGGCGCTGCATGCCGGTATTCGCCTGTTGATCGATCGCATGGGTATAGAAAAAATCGATCGCATCGGTCTTGCCGGAGCCTTCGGCAGCCACATCGATGTGAAGTACGCGATGATCCTGGGGCTGATCCCGGATTGCAACCTGGAGAAGGTTGGCTCGGT
>CAXBMV010000088.1:0-8695 GCA_963976575.1 uncultured Gammaproteobacteria bacterium
GGTACGCTGTTGTTCGCCTTCGGTGTCGGGCCCTGTGTTGCCATCGGCATATTGCTGGTGAAACGATATCTTTAGATTGACCAGTCCAGGCAGCCCATGACTCAAGCGGGCTTTCCCGCTAAAGCTCGAACAATACGTCGCTGCGGATAATGTATTTGCACCCGGAGAGGATTTCATCCGAACTGTGCAGGCAGTGCAGCGGGTGCATGCCGTGTGGAAAGCAGAGCGCGCCGCCCATCGGGGTGCGAACATTGACGATGGTAAAATCTTCGTTGTGGCCTGCGGGTTGCCCGGGGTTTTCCGGATTCAGGTAAAACTGGGTGCTACCACCCTCATAGTCGTCGCTGAGGAAGAGTAAAAAGCTGAGCTGGCTATAACGATCGGGGAAAGCATTGTGCTGCAATTCGCCGTCGACCACGCGCGAGCCGGGCCAGGCGCCATCGGTATGCGGGGCAAAGTAATCGCCTTTTTCGTAGCGATAAAAGCGAAAGCGCGAATTCAGCCCCAGCGCCTTGCGACCGCCAAACAGGCCTTGAGTATCGCGCATGAGTACACGGCAACGTTCCCAGATGATGCGGTTGCTGACATCGTCGGCAATCCAGCTGAGGTTGTGGTTGTGGCGCACCGAGCGCGGCAGTGACACGGCGGCGTCTTCACCGTAGCCGAGCGCCTCGGTTATCTTCACCAGTTCTTCGCATTCGCCCCGCGATAACAGGTTGAGTAGCTGGAAGCCGCCGGGCACGGCTGCCAGATCACGACGCGTCACCTTCCCCTTGTAGTCGAGCTCAAGGTCGGCCGGGTTATCCGTGCCGCAGGCCCAGGTCGGGATCGCCGGGTTTTCCGCGCCTGCTTCGCGCGCGATCACGTAAAAGCCTTTATTCGAGTCAGCCATAAGGCGGCCATTGTAGCGATTAGTCGGGGACAATTTAAGTGGGCGCATGCTAGATTTCATCTATTCAAACTGGCTGGATATACCTATGTCGCGAATTCCATTGTTTGCTCTGGTAACCTTGCTTGCGCTCATTCCGGGCAACCGGGTCGAGGCGCAGGCTAGTATCGCTGTGCAGCCGGTAAAAGTCGCTTTCATCGGCGATCAGGGCCTGAATGAAAACTCCGCCGCGGTGCTGCGCCTGGTGCGGGACGAGGGTGCCGATATTCTGCTCCACCAGGGCGATCTCGATTACAGTGATCGCCCCGATGTCTGGGACGCCTTTGTTAGTGATATTCTCGGCGTCGATTTTCCCTATCTGGTGTCCGCCGGTAATCACGACGAACCCTGGGCTGGTGCGCAGGGTTATGCGGCGCGACTGCAGGCGCGGGTCGAGCGCATCGCCGAGCTGGACTGTCAGGGGGAGGCGGGCGTGCAATCGGTGTGCCGCTTCAGGGGTCTGTTTTTCCTGTTCTCCGGCGTTGGTACTCGCCTGCCGAAAGATGACCCTGCGCATATCGCCTGGATGCGCGAGCAACTGGCTGCGACAGATTCGCTGTGGCGTATTTGCTCCTGGCACAAGAACCAGGCGCGCATGCAGGCGGGTGGCAAGCGCGATGAGGTCGGCTGGCTGGCTTATGAAACCTGCCGCGAGGGTGGCGCGATTATCGCCAGCGCGCACGAGCATTCCTACGCGCGTACCCACTTGCTGGCAAATTTCGAACAGCCGCTGATTGTATCGACGGCGAATAGCCTGGTGATCGAAAAAGGCAGGACGATTGCCTTTGTTTCCGGACTGGGTGGATTCGGCATTCGCTCACAGCGGCGCTCTGATCCCTGGTGGGCGTCCATAGTCACTTCGGATCAGCAGGCCAGTTTCGGCGCGCTCTTCTGTACTTTTTTTGACAAGGGAATTGCCGAGCACGCCAGTTGCTATTTCAAGGATATCGACGGCAGAATCCGTGATCGTTTTGACTTTGTCAGTCGCGTGAATACGTCCTGATATTGTTGCCGTCGAGAATCAATTTTCGAAGTATATATAATATAAAATCAATAGCTTAGGAAAAATTAACGAGTCTGGACCTCAATCCCCGATAGTCGAGCTATTGACTAAAGTTTTGCTCGCTTGTGTCGATACAGCGGTGAGAGGACAAACACAATTCCACCATGATCAACAGTATCTGCCTGATAGCATTGTCATGCCGGCGCCTTGTAGTGCCTGCGGTGGCTGGCTGCCTGCTTGTTTTTTGCACAGTCGTCCGGGCGCAGGACCCTGCCCTGAATCTCAGCGATGCCGAGCGTCAATGGCTCGCCGATCATCCTTCGATTCGGCTGGCTGTCGATATCGACTGGTCACCGTTTGAATTCGTCAACGACGAACATGAGTATGTCGGCATGGCGTCCGAATATATCACCCTGGTCAGCCGCAAGCTTGGCATAGGCTTCGATGTCGAGAAAAACAAACCCTGGTCTGAGGTAGTCGAATCGATGAAGAACCGCGAGCTGGATATGTATTCCTGCGTCGTGGATACCGCACAACGCCGCGAGTACGCTAACTTCACCCGCCCTTATCTGAGCTTTCCGATGGTCATAGTCACCAGCGATCAGGTCGCCTACGTGAATGGCCTTAAAGACTTGAAAGGTGAAACCGTCGCGGTCGTACGTGGCTATGCTACCCAGGACTTGCTGGAAAAAAATCACCCGGAGTTGAATCTCTACCTGGCCGATAATGTCGCCGATGCACTGGACAGGGTATCGCACGGCAAGGTTTACGCCTACATGGGTAACATCGCCACGGTCAGCGACGTGATTCGACGCGAAGGCCTGACCAACATCAAGATTTCAGGCGAAACCCAGTACAGCTACGAGCTGGCGATGGCGGTACGTAAGGACTGGCCGGAATTCGTGCCGATACTGCAAAAGGCACTGGATTCGATCAGCGAACAGGAACGCGACCAGATTTATCATAAATGGATCAAGCTTCGCTACGAGCTTGGTTTCGATTACCCGCTGTTGTGGAAGATACTGGCCGCCGTTTTCTTCGTGGTTGCAATTATTCTGGTATGGAATCGAAAACTCTCCAGAGAAATCGAGAGAAGAACCGAGGCCGAGAACCTGCTCAATCTGACCCACCAGGAACTCGAGCAGGCCAACCAGCAACTGGTCGATTATGTCGATATCGTCGATCACCACGTGATTACCTTTTCGGTTGATGGCGAAGGCAAAATTGTGTCTATCAGCGATGCCTTTTGCCGGATTTCCGGTTATACGCGTGAGGATTTGATCGGCAAGGACCATGGGCTCATCCGTCACAGCGATATGCCTGAATCGATAATCGAAGAAGTATCTGCCACCATAAGACAGGGAAAAACCTGGCAGGGTGAGCTCAAGAACAAGAAAAAGAATGGCGACGACTTCTGGGCGCAGTCCTATGTTTCACCTGTTTTCGATGAACAGGGTGAGTTCAATGGCTACACCACCATTCGTGAAGACATTAGTGACAGGAAACGCGCCGAGGCCCTGTCGATCACCGACGAATTAACCGGCTTGTATAATCGTCGCCACTTCAACAACCAGCTACCGCAGGAACTGGCTCGCGCAGCCCGCGATAGTAAATACCTGGCACTGATGATTATCGACGTCGATTTTTTCAAGCCCTACAACGATAACTACGGGCACCAACAGGGTGACGAAGTACTGAAACAGGTCGCCGCATGCCTGAAAGCTACCCTGCGGCGTGCCGGTGATTTCGTATTTCGAATCGGTGGTGAAGAATTTGGCGTTATTTTAACGGTCGTGAACAGCAGCGATGCTGCCCTGGTCGGTGAAAATCTGCGCAAGGCAATCGAAGACCTTGAGTTGGATCATGCTTATAGCAAGGTAGCAAACTGCCTGACGATCTCTATCGGAATCAAGCTCCACCAGGAACTGAAACAACAGGAGGCCGACACCGATCTGATTTACCGCCTCGCCGACGATGCCCTCTACCGGGCCAAGGAAAAAGGTCGCAATCGAGTGGAAGTCGCCGAATCACAGCAAAAGGCTTAGGGCTATTGAATCGACTCGCTGCCGGGCCAGGGGCGCTGACCCTCGGCATCAATCCAGGCCTGCACCCAGTCGGGTATTTGCGTTCCCCAGTCTGGCATGCCCATTGCCTCAGCGACGATTGGCACCGGCACCAGCCCTTGTTTCGACGTAGTACAAACTTTCAGCAGCGCGGAGGCGCATATCTTGCCGCGCGCATGCACCTCGTGCAGGAAGTAAATCCAGCGGCCGTCGTGGCATAGCATTTCGGAGGTCAGGGTGAATTTTTGTAAGAAGGCTAAACGCCTGCGATAGCGAATGCTGGCACCTCCTACCGCTACGCCCCAGCCATTCTTACGCATTACGCCGAAAAATCCGCTGCGCACCACGTAATCCCATCGCCCCAGTTCCATATAATTCAGATAGCGGGCGTGATTCAATTCGCCAAATGGATCGATATCGCTAAGTCCGACACGGCAATGAATCACGTTGCTTTGTTGCGGCGTCAGCCTGCCGCGAAACCTGGCCTTGACCAGCGTAGCGATCAGTTTCAAATAAGGGTACATATCAGCTTGTCTGGAGGTTGAACGGGTTATCCATGCTGCGACTCGGTTCGGTAAACCAGCGCGCTCCATCCTCGGCGATATAGGCGTGGTCTTCGAGGCGCACGCCGAACTCACCGTAGCTGCAAATCATAGGCTCGATAGAGAAACACATGCCAGGTGCCAGGGGCAGATCGTTGCCTCGCACAATGTAGGGATGTTCGTGCACATCCAGACCGACGCCGTGGCCGGTACGGTGCGGTAATCCGGGAACCTGGTAACCGGGACCTAAGCCGGCGGCCTCTATCACTTTACGCGCGGCCAGATCGGGTGCCGAGCAAGGTTCGCCGATCTGCGCCGCGGCGAAGGCCGCCGCCTGCGCCTCGTGTTCCAGTTGCCAGATTTCGCGCTGGCGCGCGCTGGCTTCACCAAACACGTAGCTGCGTGTTATGTCGGAATTGTAGCCATGCAGTGTCGCGCCGGTGTCGATCAGCACCATGTCACCTTCGGCCAGTGTTTGCGCATAGGGCACGCCGTGCGGGTAGGCGGTGGGTTCGCCAAACAAAACGATCTTGAAGGTCGAGGGGCCATCCATGCCGCAGGCGATGTGGGCGTCGTCGAGAAAGGACTGCACTTCGCGGGTATCTATGCCCTCGCGCAAGATGCCACCGGTAACCTGGTGTATACCGAGCGTAATTGTCTTGGCCTGCTGCAACAAAGACAGTTCGGCAGCGGACTTGATGCGCCGACAGGCGGCGATCAATTCCTCTCCATTCTGGATAGTCAGCTTCGCATCGGCCAGCTGCAATCGGTTGGCGGTGAAAAAGGGTGTCTGCGGATCCAGCGCCAGGCGGCAGCTATTCCCTGGCGAGCATTGCAGCGCAGTGCGCGCCACCAGCGCGGTGGGATCTTCGTGTTCCTGCCACAGCGCGAAATCACCCTCGACCAGCATCCCGGCACGCGTCTTTTGTTCCTCGAAAGCAGGACAGAGGTAAATTAATTCACCCGAAGTCGAAACTATGGCGCCGTGCAGACGTTCACTGGCATGGCAACGCATACCGGTGAAATAAGCGAGGCTGGTGGTCGCGTCCAGGTAAAGCGCGTCGATCGCGGCCAGTTGCATCAGTTCGCGCAAATGTTGCAATCGATTATGGTATTCGTCGAGACCGATCGGCGTCGCCTGGTCGCGCGTCGATGATAATTTTGCCAACGCCTGTTCTAGGCTGCAACCGCCGATACCCTGGGTCATAGTTTTTAGCCTCGATTGGGCCAGTCCGATTGAATGCCGCATAGAGTATCAGCTTCAGCGTTAAGATGAGAATAACTAAAGCGAAGGCCGTGACGATACTAAACGGCTTGCCCCGGCCCCGGTGGAGATATATCGTCAAGCGCCGAATTGGCCTAGAATCACAGTTTTTCGGTTCGGCCGGATTATGCGTGCACAGCCCGACTGGGGAACACCACATTTTGGCTCGGAGGAGTTTCGTTATGATTACCCGTTTTCAACGCTACCTGGTCTGTTTTTGCCTGATGTTGCTGGCGCTGCCTGGTTACGCCGGCCATGACGCCGGAGCAAAGGTGGGCATAGAGGAAATCAAAATCGGACAGGGCAAAGAGGCGCTGATTTATAGCGATGTCGAAGTGCATTACAGCGGCAGCCTGCAAGATGGCACAGTTTTCGATTCCAGTGTCGATCGCGGTAAGCCGTTTGGCTTCAAGCTGGGAACCGGAAAAGTGATTCCTGGTTGGGAGATTGGTATTCGTGGCATGAAGGTCGGGGGCAAGCGCCGGCTCACCATCCCGCCGGAACTGGGCTACGGTGCCAAGGGTGCAGGCAACGTGATACCGGCCAACGCGACGCTGATTTTTGAAGTCGAACTGATCAGCCTGACCCCCCCTTCCTACGGCAATATCGGTAACCAGCAGCTGGCTGAAAAACTGGCCGCCGGTGTCAAGTTGATCGATATCCGCCGTCTCGACGAATGGGTCGATACGGGGATCGTCGCGGGAAGCGTTCAAGCCACAGCTTTTGCTTCCAATGGAGAGTTCCAGCAGGCGTTTCTCGAAAAGCTGAAGCAAACGGTGGCAGTGGACGAGGAGTTTGCGCTGATCTGTCTAAGTGGCAATCGCAGCGCTGCACTGGCCAACTGGTTGTCGACGCGCGGCGGCTACAGCAGGGTGTTGAACGTCGAGAAAGGCATTGATTCCTGGATTAGCGAAGGCCGCGAGGTAAGCAAGGCGGCAAACTAACCGGGTCATCCTGGCGATGGCGTCTCAGGGCTTATCGTCGCCAGGCCTTTTGCGTGAAAATAATCTGCCTGTCTTATCGCGACATAGAACCAATCCGCGCTTCATCTTTTGTCGCAGCGAAGACCGCTTCGCTGCCTTGAAGATAACTTCGATACGCGACTGAGCCTGGATTTCTGCCAGATTCATTTGATCTCGCGGAGGTCCGATTTTTCGCAGAAAACCAATGATTTCGGCTGACATCTGGGTGAAATTGCAATCAGGGTTGCTGCGCGTAAATTGAGCCAGTGCCTGCGCCAGTTCCTCGACGGAAAAGCTATCGAGTTTAGCCTCGGTGTAAGCCAGGCCCTCGCTAACAAAGTCCGGGTGGTAACCCCATTCCCGCACGAAATAAGCTTTTATCTCTCCACGCTCGTTGTCTTCGATGACAGCGTCGCTCTGCGCGATCTTCAGCGCCAGTGGTGCGAGCAGATCAAACAGTCCCAGCGCCAGCACGTCCAGCGGTGTATTGATAAATTTCGGTATTACCATGACGCGGTTACTGGAGGTTTTCTTCAGGTAGCGCGTCACTCCCACCCAGGCTCCGCCGGTGACGACGCTGGCGGCGATTATCCATCCCACCGGGGTAACCGCGGTGCCAAAACCCAGCGCTGCGAGAAATCCGGTGGGGGCAAAAAAGGTCGAAGCGATGAGGGAGGATTTCGCCACCATCGCCGCGGTAGAGGCAACACCGGCGACTTCCCAGGCCTGAAATACCGCGTTCTTGACGCGAAGCGAGGCATAGGCGTCTTCGCCTATGGCGAGTTTGGCCTTGAAGTTCAGCGGTTCGGCGACGATGGTTTCGATGTCGTCAAACCAGTTTCGCGTATCTTGGTCGGACAAAAGCGGGGTTACCCTGTTAGCGGTCGAATTTGCCTGGACGTATCTGGCGATAGTTTAACAGGCAAAGCCGAAGTTTAAGCCACTATATCCGCATCGGTAGTTGCATCAGGACTTTGATGACGGGAACCGCAGCAGTCGATTAAAAATCGAGGCGTAAACCTATGCCGAACATGTCGGTGTCGATATCGGTGTCAAAGGTCAGGTACTCGGCGTAAATATCGACGGTATCGAGGATATCGAAGCCTATGCCAACGCCGGTAAAGGAATTGTTGTCGTCGACCTTGCTGCCATTGGTTTTCACGCTGGTCGAGGCGATGCCGGCTTTGGCGTAGATTTCAATAACAGGGCCAATCGGGATATAGGCCACCGCGGCCAGCGAAAGCGCATCGGCATCGATGGTGGTGCCCGCAGCGCTGTACTCGCCAAGATCGTATTTTCCGAGTTCGGCTGAGAACATGAACAGGCTGGTATCGATGAAGTTATAACCCACGAAAAACGCCGGAACGGTGTCATCCTCGTCGAAGTTGGTGGTTTGCACATTGGCCTTGTAGCTGCCGGCGCCGATGTAGAGACCGTCGGCATGGGCAACAGGTTGCCATAGCAGTGCCAGTAGCATGAGCAGGCCGCTGCCTGAAATTGAGCGAATTGATGGGTTCATGATAATTTCCTGTGGAATCCGTATTGGCTGTCGTGGCTAAGCCCAGCGTTGATCAGGGAGTATATCAGGCGGAGGGAAATCGCAGCGATTAATTGGCTGGAATCGGCCGCTGTGAGCACTATTTAACTTTTTAATTGGTCTGGCGCAGCAAGCCATCCTTTAGTTTCATCAGGGAAACCTTGAACTGGTAAGGCACGAAATTTTCGTCGTTGGCCACAGCCGCGTAGAGTCGATCCATCAAGTCGTTGATCAGGCGGGTGGTCGCCGTATCGAAAGGTTTGATGTCATTCCAGGCCGCGGTAAGCGCGCTTATCGCCATCACGCTTTGTTCGGCGGCGATGTAGTCCTGGTATTCGCCTTCGATGCCGGCGGCGATCAGGCTGCTGGTAATGGCGACGATCTGTTTGCCATCGA
>CAXBMV010000089.1:0-8653 GCA_963976575.1 uncultured Gammaproteobacteria bacterium
AGCTCGAAACAGCAGGCTCAGCTGGCGGTGCAGTGCAGTCGAGCACCGCGCCTTCGTCGTCGATGAAGCCTTCCAGCAGCCACTGGTTGACGCCGGTGCTGCCTTTACCGTCACCCTGGAACTTGCCGCAGTCGCGACCGAAGGCGGAAACCTGTTGCTGGTCACTATTGGTCGCTGTGTCGCCGTCCATGTCGCCGTCAGAACAGGACACGTGGAACTTCGAAGTACCGCCGCCAACGTTCACCAGTACATCGTTGTTGGAGAACGGGCCGAT
Source organism: uncultured Gammaproteobacteria bacterium (assembly GCA_963976575.1). Classification (GTDB taxonomy): domain Bacteria; phylum Pseudomonadota; class Gammaproteobacteria. The sequence continues at coordinate 275 of CAXBMV010000089.1, forward strand.
AAAGGAGACTTCGTCGCCATTGTTGACCACGCCGCTGAAGCCGGGACCATTGACCGGGGTGCCGTTGCTGCCGTCCCAGATCATGGTGAGCTGCTGCAGCTTGCCACTACACTTGCCGACGGGTGGCGGCGGGGGTGGCAGGATGGCACAGCCCTTCTGCACGGTAAGGCCGCAGGACGGAGGTGGTGGCGGGTTGCAATAGTGACTCGGGTCGTTGTCTTCGACAAATGAGCCGCCTTCGCTATAGCCACTGACCCTCGACATGTTTTCGTAGAGGGGCTTGCCAGGCTCGCCGCCGCAGGTGCCGGACACTGTATTCGGGTCAGCGAAGTCCAGCAGCGAGGCGAAGCCGGAAATTTCCTCGCAGCTCATACTCTCGCCTGGCTCGAGCTCGGTTTGTGGGCAGTTCAAAACGGCGCCGAGGGTGTCGTCGAAGGCCAAGATGTTCACCAGGCGGACCGAGCCGGTATTGGTTACGACATAAGACCAGTTGACCAGGTTGCCTGCAGCAATCTGTGGTGCGTCACCGGCGTTCGGATCATCCGCATCGACGCCATTGGTCGCTTTCTCAATGTCGATGCCGGGCTCTTCCGGGTTGCAGTAGTGACTCGGGTCGACATCCATCACTGGCTCGCCGGTGTTGAAGTCGGTACCGGATGCGGTGCCCATGTTTTCATAGAGCGGCCGATTCGGCACACTGCCGCAGGTTCCGGGTACGGTCCTGAAGGTTGTGCTTTCGAGGTCTTCTGCGGTACCGCTGACACTGCAAAGCATTGACTGGCCTACTGCCAGCGTAGTTTTCGGGCATATGATTGCGCCGATCTGATCGTCCTCAACCAGTACGTTCGCAAGCGCCACATCACCAGTGTTGGTGACCAGGTAACTCCAGGTGACTGGATCACCGGGGGCGATTGCTGGTGCATCGCCGGCGTTGGGATCATCCGCGTCTATACCGTTGGTTGCCTTTTCTATGTCGATAGCCGGTGTCGGTGGGTTGCATATTTCGGTCGGCAGGGTGACTTGTGTACTGCTGGAACTTGGTGCAGCGCCATTGTCCCAAAAATCAACGGCCTGGGCCGTGACCGTGACGATGGCGCCAGGGCCCGAACCTGCTGGAGCTGACCCGGAAAAAGAATAGTCGGGTGCTTCGTAAGGTTGTGAATCAACTGGGTTTCCGTTGAACAGAATATCAATTCTGGTGTTCCCGCTTCCAGCGGTTCCGTCGGTCTTTCAGGAGGTCGATGTATAGTTAATGACCAGGCCCGCGTCGGTCTCACAAACCGCCTTCGCGACAATCGTCGGGCTATGCGCTAATGCTGTGGCGCTCCAACCCGAAAGCACCAGGCAGGCAATCAAATATTTCAATCGCCCGAAGCGAGCGCAAGCAGATAACAGAAAGTTTGTGGTTTTTGAATTCTTATTAGAATGTGAATGCATCGAGTGTGCCCCCTATATTCTTGATATCGCGAAAATATCGAACCCGTGAATATCCTAGGCCTTTCCAGCAAACTCCACATCACCCATTTGGGTTAAACGGACATTCATGAACAAGGATTGTGGGATAGCTACATCAATGTCTGGCCAGGGTTGTTTGAGACATTTAAGGTGACAGTTAACTTAATTATTCCATTCTACTGTGCCCATGATTGTTCAATTCGATCTAAACCGTTGATTTGCCTGGGTGTATAGCTCACCACGCACTATCGGACAGTTGTGAATAATTAAGTTAACTGTCACCTTAATTCTTCACAGTGGTCAGCGTTATAGGCATTTTCACTGGTTCCCCTTTTTTGCCTGTGACGCTAATGTTTTCTGCAATCCCAATTCTGGATTGCAGATTTTCATCGATAGCCAGCAACGCCGTTTGCAGGGCTTTGGCGCGTGCGTCTGCGAGGTGGTTTAGCGCATTCGAGTCGAGTTCCTGCAGCAGGGCGAGTTGCTGGTTTAGCTCGGTGACATAGGCCAGCGTGTCGAACTTGGATACCGGCTCTGTCTGACCTTCTACGGCTTCCTGGGTAGTAAATTTGGCTTCCAGCTCGGTTAGTTTGGCTGCGGCAGCGGATGCTCCGAGTTGCTCGCTCGCCAACTGCTCAAGCGCGGCCCTGCGATGCTGTGGATATTGAATGGAGGGATCGCTGGACGCGGTCAACTCGGCGATGCGCAGTTCCAGCGCTTTATTCAGTTGCGCGGATTGCAGCGCGAGACCATCGGCTTTGGTGTCAGAGACGCCTTTGATAAGCAGATGCAATCCGGGTCTGAGCGAGAGTGCCTCAACCAGTTTGCCGGCTCTTTGTATTTCCGGCGGTGTCAGGTCAGATCGACCAGCGATGAAATTGATATTCTCTAGTTCGCTGGCCTCGATGCCGAGCAAGTTAGCCAGAAAAGAAAAAGGCGATAATACGATCTTCACCAGTAAATCACCCAGCGCGCTGCGCACAACACCACCATAATTGAACTCGGGGTTGTCGACATTGCCGGTGATCGGCAGGTCTATGGCAATTTTTCCGCTAGAGTCTTTAAGCAGAGCAACCGCCAGCCCCAGCGGAAGATCCATCGCACCCGGGTAGGGCACTTCTTCGCCGAGCTCGAAATCGCGCAGAATAATGCTGTTGGCACCGAGCAGCTGGCTGTCTTTAAGCTGATAGCCAAGCTCCAGGTCGAGATAGCCTTTGGCAATTTTTCGTCCCGCAAAGGGAATGCTATAGGCGGTAAACTTGGGCATTTCGATATTGTCGAAAGCGAGCAGAATATTCGTGTTTTTCTTTGCATCCAGTGGCGTGACTGTGCCGCTGATACGGGCTAGACCAAACTCATCGACCTTGCCCTCGAAGGAAACTTCGGAGGGTTCGACGCTCTGATTGGAAATGGTTGTCATATTGCCATTCAGCGAGTCGATTTTCACCGCAAAGGGTAGGGGCAAAGACAGGTCGGCAAAATCAGCCGAAGCCTCGCTGAGGCGGATGCCACCGATATTGATCTTGAATTCTGTACCCGTTGATTTCGCTTCCTCTTCTGCGACTGGAGCATCGCTAGATTCACTCGCATCTTTCGATGCCACTGGATCTGTTACCGCAACCTGACCGACATTCAAACGACCTTCTTTGTCGATCAGGATATCGCCGTAGAGCCGATCGAATAACAGTTCGGAAATTTCCAGTTCGCGTTTGCCGAGGCTCAAGGCAAGCTTGTCGGTGCTCAAACTTTTCCAGCTCACCAGGCGCTCGTTATTGACCGATTCGGCAATAGCCAGATCGGCAATTGAAAAATTACCGGAATAGGCGAAAGCCTCTTCGGCAGTTCCTTGAATTTTCCCTGTCAAATTGAGCGCCCCTGAATCCAGATTCAAATTCGCCTGCTGCCTGAGGTAAGGCTGGGCGACTGCGAGCTGAAGACCCTCGACGCTGACATCGAAATCAAATACTGCTTGCGGTAAAACAGCGATAGCGCCATCAAGTGAAACCTTGCCACCACTTTGTGCCTGCAGGTTCAGGTTCATCGGAAAGCGTGCGCCGGGCTGATTACTGAGATCACTGACTGTCAGGTTGAAGTCGGTGATGCCGAGCTGAGCTGCCGGAGCAACACTCTGGTCGATGACATTCAGCGCCAAATCTTTCACCGATAAGTCTTCGATCGAAACCTGCCACTCCACGTCGTTAGCCGTTGCTGCGGGAGTCGACCCTGAGGGTGCAGCCTCATCGGCCAGGGTCGCGCTGGGTTCAAGATTGAAGACACCGCTTTTGTTTCGCATGGTATCGATCTGCGGGCGATCGAGGGATACCGATTTCAGTGATACCTTCTGCTCGGGCCAGAGGAATAACCCATCGCTGACGACCAGTTTAGGCAAAGTCAGGATTCTCTGATCATCGCCGGCAAAATCAAAGCCGCTACCATCCGCAAAACTGTTGACGGCGATATCGCTCAGCGTCAAATCGAAATTTTCTACCCTGACCTTGATCTGGCCGTCCTTGCCTTGATGAACTTCATAACCCAGTTCGATATCGGCCGAGCCATCGACAATATCCACCCCGGCCTGATGTCGGATATAAGCAGATATCAATGCAAAAGGTGCGGCTTCAAGCGACGCGTGGGCAGAAGTTTGAAACGGGTTTAATTGCAAATCACCCGTCCAGCTCAGGGTGCCGATATCTTGTGTTGCGATCACCACGGTTTGCCGTCCCGACTGATTGGGGAGGGTGCTCAAATCTTTGATATCAACGGCGATAGGTCCGAAGCGGGTTTCGATCGCTTCGACTGGAATCTGATCTACCCAGTGAACCACGAGATCTTCGATGGTGAACTGGTAAATCAGCAGCGGCGGCAAGGAAGCGTCCTTATTCTCAACAGCTTTTTCGGGCGAAGGCTTTATCAGGTAGGCAAAATCCATCTCGCCTGCCTGGTTTCGCGAGACGAAGGCCTCTGCGGAGGAAATTCGAACTTCATCAAAGGTCAGCGCAAACCTGAAGATGGAGCTCAACTGGACATTGGCGAAAGCCTCTTCGATGCGAACAGTCGGTTCGCCATTGGGATTGTTGAGCGAGAGTCCCTCAACGCGCAGACTCAGCGCGAAAGGATTCACCTCGATCTTGTCGACGCGAAGCTCGGCTTTGTAATCCTGTTGCACGATATCAACCAGCTTTTCTTCGACAAGATGCGGCGCCCAGAAAAATCCGAGCAGGCCGTAGAGCACAACGAGAGAGGTTACAGCCGTGAAGAAAGGGTGACGTTTGATGCTGCTGGCTAAGGTGTCAATGGTGTTTTGTCCGGGTAAGAAATAATGACGTCAAAGACGAATGAATTCAGAGGTGTCCCTGCCCTGGTGAGAAGAGCGGGAGGATCTGTTAGCTGGAGTGAGGCGACATCGCGGTAGTGTAACAATTTTGTGCGCCGGTTACTGAAAATTACAGTGTTAGCGTCGGGCGCGCTGGCGTATTAAACCTGTCCCTGTGTATCGCCAGATTCGAGTATTTGTTGAATTTCCCTATGCAGACAGGTCTGGACCTCGTGCCAGTTTCCCTGGCCGCGTTGGCGTATCATTCTCGTCGCCGGATACCAGGGGATCCGCTGCGACTGGCCCAGCCAGCGCCAGTCGTGAACCGTGGATAGCAGCAGTATCGTCGGCAGGCCCAGATTACCGGCCAGATGAGCAATAGCATTGTCGATGCTGATGACATAATCGAGATTGCACATCAATGCAGCTAATCCATCCAGATCGTTATACAAATCCAGGTGATCGATCTGCTGTAGCTGAGAAGAGGGTGAGGAAAATGATCTGGCCTGATTGCTTTGCAGGTCGACGAAATTGATATGCGCCTTGAAATCCGCCAGCAGATCCCAGAATTGCCGTGGAGGCATGCGCTGTGCGGCATAGGAACCGCTGCTGTGATAAGACAGACCTATGTTGAGTTTTTCAGAATCCGGCAATGCCAGCTTCGAGGCCTTTTCCGGGTCGACCTGCAGCAAAGGCGATATCAGCCCTGCCGCGCCCAGTTCCGGATTACACAGTCTGATGATATCCCCGGCCGCACACTGGAAGCTGGCGTCGATGTTATCGATGGCAGGCGCCGCGTTGTTACGGCGATCAAAGAAATGAACCTGTTGATAGCTACGCTCAAGCAAGGGCTTGATTCGCTCATCGCATTCATAATGGATCGCAGTGCATCGGTTGAGCAACAGCGGCAGGTGGCTGGCGAAAAGTAATTCGTCACCGACGCCTTGCTCGGCCCGGACCACCAGGCCCTGCCCGGATATCTGCTCGCCTTGCCAAGCTGGCAGATCGACACTGCGCTCGGGAATCTTCAGGGCCTCGAATCGACAGGGGTAATAGCGCCAGCCTTCTTTGAAGTCATGCAACAACAGGCGGCACTGCGAGTAATACCATCTTGCCTTGTCACCTTTTTCCCTGCTCTTGAAAAGTTGTTTGAAATTCAGCGCGGCAGCTTCGAATTCACCCTGGTTCTTGAGCAACATGGCATAGTTGTAGCGCGCGGCTTCATCTCGCGGGGTCAGAGTCAGTAATCTCTCCAGTGACGACTGCGCTCGATCGAAGCTGCCTGAAGCGATGCAGAAGTTCGCAAAATTGAACAGATACTGTGGGTGTTCGCTGCCCTGGTGCCGCAAGCCATCGAGCAGGGCAAGCGCTACCGCAGTACGATCAGACTCATGCATCAAGGTGGCCAGGTTGACGGCCGAGTCCAGATGATCCGGCTGAATTTCAAGCGCCCTGTGGAACTGCTGTTCTGCCGTATCAAGCCTTCCCATATGCCTGTAAACGAGACCGAGGTTATTGTAATACTCGGCTTTTGCTTGCTGGTTAATGGCGCGCTGGAGATAATCCAGGGCTTGCTGGAAATGCCGCGACTGCAACGACAGCACTCCGAGGAGATTCAGGGCATCGGCCTGCTCCGGCTCGATGTCGAGCACTGCCTGGTATCGCTTTTCGGCTTCAATCAGAGCGCCGCCCTGGTGGAGGTTGAGAGCCTCGGCAAGAATTTCCTGGACCGTCACAGGTTGTATCGACTAGCCGCCTGCAGTTGTCCTAAAATTTGCTAAACAAGCCGAGGCTGAACGCATCGCGGGAAACATCATCAAAATCGGCCAGGTCGCCGGTACCGTTGGCTGTGGCGCTAATGTTGTCTGAAAAATTCACCCTGGAAAACTCGAAGAATATGCCCAGTTGCTCGGATAAGCGGTGCTCCAGGCCCAGCGCGACTTCGACTCCCGAAAATGCCTCATCACCACTGGCGTATACAGTGCTGCCCTCCAGTGTTTTGTATTCAAGGTTGGTGCGAATATAACCAATGCGGCCAATGAGATTATTGTTGCCACCTAATGCAAAGCCACCGGTCAGGGAAAGGCTGATACTCGATTGGTCTTCGAGATCCCCGCGTTGGCCGAAAACGGGGTTGCCGGTCTTGCTGAAGGTGCCCACTGGATTGGCACCACCGCCGCTATAAGCTATTTCACCTCCATAAAAACCGCCTGCCAGGGGAATTCGCAAACCGCCAAACAGTTTCAGCGAGGAAGAGGATTCCTTATCGGAGGTGCCGGTAAATTCGTTGGATGGTACGAAATCGAAATGGGCATCCAGCGAAGATCGTGACAGCGCAGCACCGCCATAATAGGACAGGTCACTGGCGTGTAGCGTCCCACTCATCGCCAGGCTGGTCGCAATAAACAGTGCATTTTTTTGCATGGTTCCCTCCATTGTTTTAACAGTTGCGTTGCTGTCACGGCAGGTTTGCCCGACTATGCCATATTTTGTAAGCCCTGCCTATGTCGTCTGATTCGGCTTCATCAAAGCGCCTGTGAGTTCATCGAAGCCAGGGCCGGGATAGCGATGCGAAAATAATCACTACGCCACGGGTTTCCTCGTGGTGGTGTAGATGCCGCTAACTGCAATAATGCCAACGCCAATCCAGACGTTGATGCTCGGTATTTCGGCGAAAAAGACGACCCCTAGCAAAACAGCCCAGATGAAAAGTGAATACTCCAGTGCGGCCACAAGCGAGACTTCGGATATACGCAATGCCACGACGAACAGCAGGTTCGCGATAAAAAACACCAGCAAATCATCGGCACTGGGGGTAACCCAGCCGGAGTAAAACAGGACGCCTATCGCACCGATGGACATTAATGTTGTGTTGGTCCAGAAGGCGATGGTTTCGGATGAATCGAAAGAGGATAGTTTCCGGGTCGAAATGGCAACCAGGGCGAAACTCAGCGCCGATAAAAGCGCCAGCAGTTTGGCGAAGAGCGGGCCACTGCTTCCCGGCTGAAAAATGAGCAACACGCCGCCAAGGCCGATGGCGATCGCCAGCCATTTCTGAAAGCCGATGGTTTCCTTGAGCAGAATCCCGCCAAACAAAACCATGAAGATCGGACCAACCAGAGATATACCCGTGGCTTCAGCCAACGGCAGCCATTTCAAACTCCACACAAACGACCCGAATGTAATCGTGAACAAACAGCCGCGCACAATGTGGGAAAGAATGCGGTCACGTGGGACGAGAAAATTGAGCTGCCGTTTCTGATTCCAGATCGCCAGGCCAAAAATGGGTAAAAATGAGAAGAATGAGCGTATTAGTACAATCTGGAAAACGCTGTAGTCATCGCTTAACCATTTGGCCGATGCATCCATGATCGCCAGCATCATTACGGCAAGCATGTAGAACAAAGTGCCTTTATTCAATGCGCGTAACACGGTCTTAATGCTCCGCTGGATGGCATGCTGGAAATCTATTCATGGGCTTTCTTGCGTCGAACCTTCTTCGCGTAAAAACCTTTTTCGCGTTCACAGCCTCTACCGGGTTTGGTGATCGTTTGACGGTAGTTTTCCCAGTCCTCCTCGGTGAATGCATCTATACCGCCAACCTTTTCAAT
>CAXBMV010000090.1:0-8634 GCA_963976575.1 uncultured Gammaproteobacteria bacterium
CGCCTGCCCGCTGAACTCTCCGGTGGTCAAAAACAGCGTATTTGTATCGCGCGTGCACTGGCGGCAAATCCCGACCTGATTATCTGTGACGAGGTCACTTCTGCGTTGGACCAGATAGTCCAGAAAGGCATACTCGAGTTACTCTTGCGCCTGCAGAAAGAGCTGGGATTAACCTATATTTTCATTACCCACGACATTGCCACGGTGAAAGCCATATCCGATCAAATCGTCGTCATGCTCGAAGGCAGGGTGGTCGAGCAGGGTATGAAGAGTGAAATTCTGTCACCCCCCTTCCCCGAATACACCAAGCTATTGCTATCCTCGGTGCCGGAGATGGACCCAGACTGGCTGACCGGTTTGCTCAAAGATCGCGCGCAGGAGCAAAACAACAAGGCTTGAAACAAGGCCGGTGTTCAGTTTCCACTATATTCATGATGCACCCCTGATCGATGTCGCAAGCCACGGTCAACTAGAGGGTAACGCCAACGGCCCCTCATTGATCAGGGCACCCGACTGGCTCAGCAATCCACCGGCCAGCTACCTGCTTTATTTCGCGCATCACGAAGGCCGCTCTATCAGGCTGGCGACCAGCGATCATCTGCGAGGACCGTGGCGAATCTATCCACAGAGTCCATTGGAGCTGGAACAAAGTTTGTTCGCCAGCAGCCCCCCGCTGCAACATGAGCTGGACGAAGAAGCGCTGGCCTTTATCGCAGCCGGTGCCGATGGTAACTATCCGCATATCGCTTCACCTGATATATGGGTTGACCATGAACAGCAACAGATCCGCATGTATTATCACGGCCGCCTGCAAAATGGATTGCAACGCAGCCGTGTGGCAACTTCCACGGACGGATTGAATTTTGAAGCGCGAGATGAAATCATCGGCCCGCCCTACCTGCGACTGTTCAGGCATAACAACTGGTTTTACGCGATCGGATTTCCCGGTCAGCTTTTCCGCTCACGAGATGGCCTGACTGGTTTTGAGACGGGCCCAATACTTACCGGGGAAGCCATACGCCACCACGCGCTACTGCAGCAGGGGCAACAGTGGTACTTATTCTGGACGCGGGTGGGCGACGCCCCCGAACGCATACTGGTGTCGAGGCTCGACACTTCTTCTGACTGGCTACATTGGCGCATGGATGAAGCCGAGGAAGTGCATCGACCGCGCAAACCATGGGAGGGAGCCTTACTGGAAAACCAGGCGTCAAGCTATGGCTCGAGTATGCAGCCAGTGAATCAGCTACGCGACCCTGCAATTTACTGCGAAGACGATAACATTTACCTGCTTTATTCCAGCGCAGGCGAACAGGGTATTGCCATGGGCGAAATTAGAATACTGGCTACCTAAGCTGGCTCCAGTGGTGTGTGGTTAAAGCTTTGCATGGCCTCTATCTCGGCTTTGCCGCCGAGCTTTTCAATCATTAGCGCCTGGTCGGCGAAGGCCTGCCGATTCACTTCCTCTGGATCCAGTATGTCAAACAGGCAGCCCCGGAGCTTGTTTAGGACTTCGAGGTATTGCGGATCTTCGGCCAGGTTGACACACTCCTGAGGATCATTTTCGATATTAAATAACAGCGCTGGGCTAGCTTCGGCAAAATACTGGTATTTCCATGGCCCTTTGCGCAGCAGGTAAACGCCGCAGGGACTGCCGCCATCATGGTATTCGCTAATAACAGCTCGCCCGGCATCGGGGTTATCGATGAATGACTGTAGCGGGCGACCGGACCAGTCTGACTCTGCCGGCATCGCAGTTTCGCCGGCCAGGCTCTCGATAGTCGCCGCCAGGTCAATCAGCGACACTGGCGTGGCATTGACACCGGGGATGATTCCAGGACCACTTAGCGTCATCGGTATACCTGCAGAATCCTCATACATGAAAGACTTGCACCAGAGTCCATGGTTGCCGATCAAGTCACCGTGATCGCTGGTATATATCATGTTGGTATTGTCGAACTGGCCCGATGCTTCCAGCGCAGAGACTACCCTGGCAATATTGTCATCGACAAAACTGCACAGCCCGTAGTAATTTCGCAAACCCTCCAGTTGAGCCTTTTCGTCGAAGTAATCGTTGTAATCCCAGAATTTTCGCATCGCATCGATTACCGGATGCTTTAACTGCTGCCGAGGATCGCTATCGAAGGCAGCTGGCAGTTCGCTGTCGCGATACAGGTCGTAAAACTGTTGCGGGGCTTTTAACGGGAAATGCGGGCAGATAAAAGAGACGAACAAGACCCAGGGCTTATCGCCGTGCGGACGACTTAACCAGTTTACTGCAGCGGCACTGATATCCCGGTCGTACCGGGTATAACTGGTTTCTCCGGGTCCTATTTCTGCGGCCAGCTCGGCCGTCTCGGGGAAGGTCCCCATGGGCTTGCGCATCAAAGCCTGCGGCCAGCCCTTGCCCTCATTGGCCAGGTACATCGGCAGTATCTGTTCGCTGAAACCGAGGTCATCGCTGGCCGAACGATAATGCAGCTTGCCTATAGAGGTCACTTCGTGGCCCTTGTCGCGCAGGCGATGCATCCAGCTTTGCTGCTGGCCATAATAGGGCTCGGCAGAAGACCAGCAACGATGCTGGAAGGTATAAAGTCCGGTGGCGAAGCTGGCTCTTGCCGGAATGCAGATAGGCGAAGGCGTATAGGCATTGTCGAAGCGAACACCGCTATTGGCGAGGCGATCCAGTGTCGGTGTATGGACCTGATGATTGCCGTATGCTCCCATCACCGAACGCGTGTGCTCGTCCGACATAAAAACGATTACGTTATTACCAGGCATACCATTGCACCCACCAGATTTAACATGCGCCAATATTACATGGTTCGATAAAATTCTGTCGCGCAAAAAAAAAACAGGCCCCCGAAGGAGCCTGTTTTTAACTAGTAATGCTTAAAGACTAGGGAACCCACTTCATCCAGATATTCTTATTGGCATCCATCCATTCCGCTACGACTTCGTCGAGGTCACGCTTCTTCACGTCTACTTCGTAAATCATTTTGGCCTGCTGCTCATTGGTCAGACGATGATTCTTAAGCAGTTGTATGACTTCTGGATTTTCCTTTACAAATTTCGGGTTGGAGAATTTGAAGGTAACATCCTTGGACCAGGTAGTACCAGGCCATTTGGCTTCGTCATATTCCGGCAGTTCAATCTCAACGAGGTCGAGTGCAGCGTGAATCCAGTGCGGAGCCCAGGCGTAGGCGATGAACGGTTCACCACGCTTGTACTTGGCCAGCATTTCGGCCCAGTGTGCGGTTTCCGAACCTAGCGCCTGCGCGTAAAAATCGACGCCGAGCATATCCATGCGCTGCTGATCTTCGCACAGCCAGGCAGCCACAGGACAACCGATCAGGTTGCCTCGATTACCAGATTCCAGGCTTTTGAACATATGCTTATATTGATTCAGATCCTTGTAAGACTTTAGATTCGGCGTGGATGCGGGAATTCCTCTGGAAGCGTCTCCCTCGATCATGTAACGCGGCACAAAGTAGCCACTGCCACCGACAATACCTGTTTCAGCGACGTATGTGAGTGATCCATCACCGCCGTATTCTGTCAGGTAATCCGACTTGATCGGATTATAAGACGGCCAGGTTTCGCAATAATAATCGACATCGCCTGAACGGATAGCTTCCCAGGCTCCGGGACCACCGGGCATGGAAACAGTTTTTACCTTATATCCCATTTCGTTTTCGAGCACGTACTGAATGGTACGACAGGACACTACCGCACCGGTCCAGTCCAGATCAGCGACGGTCAGGCGTTTGGCCGCCTGCGCCGAAGGTGCAGAGACCAGGCTCAGCGCAATTACCGCAGATGCCAGCGCTGCTTTAAATTTTAAAGACATGTTGTTCACTCCTCGTTTAATACACTAATTATTAATAACCACCTCAAAGCGAGGCAGAATCAAGCGATAATACTGACTGTTTTCCTGCTTGTCGAGCCAACAATGCTGCCGCTTCCTCAAACCAGACCAAGCGCCTCGCGCTGGCTCTTGCTCCAGGCTTGCGTCATGCGGTCGAGAATGATAGCGAGCATCACGATTCCTAATCCCCCCTGCAGGGAAAGACCTATACTGGCGCGATTCATACCGTCAAATACAACCAGGCCAAGCCCTTTACCACCAATGAGCGGGGTCACTACTTCCATCGCCAGCGCCATCATAATACCCTGGTTGATGCCGAGCATGATCGCCGGGATGGCCATCGGAATTTTTACCTTTGCCAGGGTTTGCAACATCGTCGCACCAAAGGAATTGGATACTTCGTTGATTTCCGAGGGCAGCTCACTAAGACCCAATGTAGTACAGCGTACGATCGGTGGTATCGCGTAGATTACCGTGGCAATAACCGCAGATACCTGCCCACCCTGGAACAGCATGACAACCGGCACCAGATAAACGAATACCGGCAAGGTCTGCATGGTGTCGAGCACGGGTTTTATAATGACATCGGCGGTGCGATTGTAGGCCGCCAGTATGCCCAGCGGGGCCCCTATGACAAAACAGATCAATACCGAGACCAACACAGTCGAAAGGGTAACCATGCCAAAGGCCCAAAGATCCGTGGCACCGATAAACAACATCCCAAGCAGGGTAACAAAGGCCAGTCCCCGCCCACTGACGAAGTAAGCACCGGCCACAAAAATCATACTGGTGTACCACCACGGCAAGCCTTTCAAGAAGACATTCAAAGGATTGATCAAGCCATACCAGAGCGTCTCCTTGATTCCCTGGGTGATACTGTAAAAGAACTTATTGGTGATTAATTCATCCATGAATTGATTGACCGGGGTACGAAAACGATACTCCCAATCACGTGGAAACTGGCCAAACCATTCGGCGTAGGAATCGAGCAGCATCAGCAGCGCAATCAGGGCGATGCTGCTGATTAAAAAACTACGAGCGAGCAAAAATTCTCGCAGGCGCTCTGCCCTGTCGCTATCGAGTTGCGCCAGGGGTTTACAAATCGTCAGACTGATGCCGTAGGTAAGGGTTTGACCCAGCGCAGCAATCTGTCGCCAGATCCAATCGATGCCATATTCGAGGTAAAGTACGGGCTTGACGTTTTCCAGGCCCTGGGGAAACAGCCGGAATACATGATCGTGCTGGCTGGCGCTGGTTTGCTTCACATGTCCCATCGCGTGAGTCACCCGATCGAGAATAATAGCCATAAGCACAATCGCAAGCCCGCCTTCGAGCGCCTTGCCTACATTCAAACGCTGCAGTCCCTGGTAAACGATATCGCCCAGACCTGGCGAACCGATAAAGGTAGCCAGAACAACAAGTGCCAGCGCCATCATTACGGTTTGATTAACGCCTAACCTGATCGACCCCATCGCAAGGGGAATTTTGACCTTTAGCAGAGATTGAGTCCGACTCGCGCCAAAAGAGGTTGCCGCCTCGTCGATGCCGGCCGGTACCTGGCGAATGCCATGGTTGGTCAGGCGCACCACCGGTGGCAGTGCATATATAATAGTTGCCAGTATCGCCCCGGGCGGGCCAATACCGAACAGATAGAATGCCGGAATGAGATAAACAAAAGCCGGTAGCGTCTGCATGGTATCGAGAATCGGCCTTAATACTGCCTCAAAACGATCGCTCTGCGATGCCGTGATGCCGAGCGCTACGCCGATCATTACCGCAATCAGGATGGAGATGCACATGAGACTCAAGGTTTCCATCGATTCGTCCCAGAAACCGAGTACCAACCAGGATCCGACCGCAATGATCGCAAGCAGGCCGAGACGCAGTCCACCGTAAGCGAAAGCAGGCAGCACCAAAATCACAAACACAATTTGCCACTGGGTAAAAATCAGGAAATTGACCATGGCATCGTAAACCCAGACGACCCCTGCCCCGATCGCCCGGGTAGTCGGTTGCAGAAATGGGCGCAGCCAGCGGTCGAGTTCATCGATGGTGGCGGCAAATGGAAATGCGTCGATCCAGCTCTGCGGGAAAATGGTCTGGCTGTCATGGATTCTCCACACCAGCAGTGACAGGGCCAACAATGCAATTGTAATCAGCCAGCTACGATGTTCTTCCCAGAGATTGCCAAACCAGCCCGCTTCGACCGGCTCATTGATCACTGCACCCATAAACAAACACCCAAAAAAAGTAATGGATTAGCTTAGCCGCGATAAGCGCTGCCTGCAATAGCTACACACCGTGTTTACAGTCTGTCGAGCTTCGGGCTAAGATACAGCACTCATGCTGTTAGAGAATGAAAACTCAATGTCCGAACCCACCAAGATCGTCTGCAAAAATATCTGGAAAATTTTCGGCAGCTATCCCGAACGGACTCTGCAAACCATCGACAGATCACTGTCACGTGCCGAGGTGCAGGAACAAACCGGCCATGTCATTGCGGTGAAGGATGTCTCCTTCGAAATCAAGAAGGGGGAAACCTTTGTGGTGATGGGTTTATCCGGTAGCGGCAAGTCGACACTGGTGCGCTGTATCTCCCGTCTGATCAATCCCACCGCCGGTGAAATGATCATCGACGGTGAGGACATCATGCATTACAACGATACCCAGCTAACCGAACTACGGCGATACCGCATGAGCATGGTCTTCCAGCACTTCGGACTTTTCCCGCACCGCAAAGTTATCGACAATATATCCTTCGGTCTGGAAATTCGCGGAGTAGAAAAGAAAGAACGGCGCGCCAAGGCAACCGAAGTTCTGCAAATGGTTGGTCTGGACGGCTGGGCCGATCACTACCCGCGAGAACTCTCCGGCGGTATGCAGCAACGCGTCGGCCTGGCAAGAGCCATGGCGGTAGACCCTGAAATCCTTATTTTCGACGAACCGTTCAGCGCGCTGGACCCGTTGATACGTCGAGAAATGCAGGACGAATTGATCAAGATACAGGCCGAAGTGCAAAAGACGATGATTTTCATCACCCACGATTTTCTCGAAGCCATCAAGATGGGCGATCATATCGCCATCATGAAAGACGGCGAAATTTCGCAGATAGGCACACCCGAAGAACTGGTGGCCAACCCCGCCGATGATTATGTGCGTGAATTTACCGAAGACGTGCCGCGCTATAAAGTACTTAGCGTGGGCAAGGTCATGCGTGCGGCATCCGATGCAGCCAGAGCAAACGGCGTGCAGCGGGTTAACGAGAGCGACAAGCTGGACAGCTTGATCGATATCGCGATCAGTACCCCAGGACCACTGGCAGTAGTAAACCAGGCTGGCGAAGTTACCGGGGAAATCGACCAGTCGATGATCCTCAAAGCGATGGACAGTCGGTCCTGAGCAAAGAATAAATGCCTGTGGATCCAACTTTCCCCCGGCCCTTAAGCGACCGCGCAGAAACCTCCTTCACCCTGCCTAGCGACTATTATCTGGACGAAGCGATCTTCGAGCTGGAAAAGCAGCAGATTTTTTACCGCAGCTGGCAATACGTTGGCCACCAGAGCATGCTCACCAACATCGGTGACTATATAACCCTGCAGATCTGCGACGAAAGTATTTTCGTTATCCGCTCCAGCGACAGCGAGCTGCGCGCTTTTTACAATGTCTGTCGACACCGCGCTCACGAATTGCTCAGCGGCAGCGGCAATGTAAAAAATCTCATTGTCTGTCCCTACCACGCCTGGTCATACGATAACCAGGGGGCGCTGCAGCAGGCGCGCATGAGCGAGCACAGGCCGGGGTTCGATAAGGCTGATTTTTGTCTCCCCGCGATTCGACTGGAAGTATTTTGCGGTTGCGTATTCGTCAACCTCGACAAGGATTGCGATAGCCTGGCTGATATCGCCGGAAATCTCGAGGCCGATGTTCGCCGGCATATCCCCTACCTGGACGACATCGAACTTTGCGGTAGCAACCTGCTCGGAGAAACCCGTATCGACGCCGGTTGGAAGGTGGTCATAGACAATTACGTGGAGTGCTACCACTGTCGCCCGGCCCACCGCGACTTTGCCTCCATCATCGACATGGATAAATACCAGGTCGAGGTTTTCCCCTACTGGTCGCGCCAGTACGGGCCCGAGATACGTATAGAAAACAGCGCCTACCCGCTTAATCCGCATGAGGGCATGCAATCTTCGGTATTCTGGTACCTGTGGCCAAACACGACTTTCAATGTATTACCCGGCTCCAATGAATTTGCCGTATTCGCGGTACGACCATTGGCCGTTGATCGCTGCGACTTTGGCGGACATTCGCTCTCGGTAGGTGGAAAGATTTACCAGCCACGCGCCGATTACGTCGCCGAAACCCTGGCGCCGGAGGATATCCATCTCTGCGAATCGGTGCAACGCGGTCTGAAATCGAAAAGCTACCAGCAGGGCAGTTTCATGGTAGACCCGGATAATCCCGGTGAGAGCGAATACGCACTGCATCATTTCCACCGGCTGGTACAAAAAAGCCTTTGCGACTAGGTCGGCGCCGGGCGCAGTATCCGTATTTTTCCGCCACCGATTATGTCTATCATGTCGCCGCTTGCTATCGACTGCATCTGTTCTATAGCAATTCTCAATACCGGTACATGCAAACCGTAAAGCTGATTTGCCACCAGGCATCCCACGCCGATATTGACGTCGCGCTCGGCCAGTACGAAGGCGCTGGGACCGCTGCCGTTGCGCAGACACTCGGCGATACCACCGGGTGTACCCGCC
>CAXBMV010000091.1:0-8580 GCA_963976575.1 uncultured Gammaproteobacteria bacterium
CAGGTTTTTCAACGTGGTACGGCATGACGGTCAAAAAAGCTATCCGCAGCTAACTCTACTGCCGCCGCATCACTACCACAGGCGACTACCGCAGCACCGCATTCCTCGATGTCAGCGGGTGGAAAACCGGTAGCGAAATCAATATTTTCAACGCCGCTAGTCTGCAGTTGCGGCAGTCGCGCATATATCGATTTACAGGGATCGAAATCGGTGCACTGCGACGGTAATGAAAACAGAAACGGGATTTTGCGCATGGCCTTGTACAGTTTTTTGCCGAGCAACAATTCCTGCATCAGCGGCCAGGCGCGGGCACCACAGGCGGCCATGTCCAGATGCGGGTAGGTTCGATAGATGGTCATCGCATCGCTGTAGTCGAGCATCGCCCGGGTGACATTGGCGTGCAGGTCGAGACTGATGACTATGGGTGTATGCTCGCCGACGATTGCACGCAATCGCTTCAGCAGTTCACCCTCGCCATCCTGGTATTGTTCGGTAACCATCGCACCGTGCAGGTCCAGATAAATGGCATCGACACGATCGAGCGCCTGCAGCTGCTCGCAAAAGAGCGTGGAAATCCTCT
Organism: uncultured Gammaproteobacteria bacterium; assembly: GCA_963976575.1. Classification (GTDB taxonomy): domain Bacteria; phylum Pseudomonadota; class Gammaproteobacteria. The sequence goes on from CAXBMV010000091.1 coordinate 581, forward strand.
CGAAGGCATCGTTGGTTACATAACCGCTGGGTTCGGCCGAACTCCAGTTCAGGGGGTGTAAAATCTGGCCGGCTTCCGAGGCCGCCTGGATAAAGCCCTCGAGTGGAATATTCAGCCCAGACATGGCCTCGAACAGTGCCTCGCCGCCAGTCAGTGGTGGCCAACTGTCTGCGCGTGCGAAGGCGTCGTAGCTGGCAAGATGCGGTGCAAAGGTATTGGTTTCGTGTTGCAGACCGCCGATGGCGATATGTTGAGGCTCGGACATGATTACCCTGTAGTCAGTTTCGACTACAGGGTAATGGTTTTAGCGCGAATTGAAAGCCTAGGCCGCCTTACTGCTGGCCAGATATTTCTCGAGGTCTTCGGAACCGCCAACGAGGCTACCATTGATGAATACCTGGGGTACCGTCGAGTGACTGGAAATAGCTCTTATTGTTGATTCTGAAAAATCACGGTTCAACAACAGCTCCTCGTAATCGAGACCGGCTTCGCCGAGCATGCGCTTGGCGCTGGCACAAAACGGGCATCCTTCGCGGCTGAATATGGTGACATCTGCCGGGATACTGGCTTCGGGTGCGAGGTAGGCGAGCATGGTATCGGCATCTGAAACCTCGAAAGGATCACCGGGTAAATCTTCCTCGATAAACATCTTCTCGACTATGCCATCGCGTACCAGCATCGAGTAGCGCCACGAGCGCTGGCCGAAACCGATATCCTGCTTGTCCACCAGCATGCCCATACCCTCGGTGAATTCACCATTACCATCCGGAAGAAAACGGATATTGTCCGCTTTTTGCTGTGCCTGCCACTGCCCCATAACAAAAGCATCGTTGACCGATACACAAATCACTTCGTCTACGCCGTGCTGTTTGAACACCGGGCTCAACTGGTTGTAACGCGGCAAATGGGTGGACGAACAGGTCGGTGTAAACGCACCCGGCAGGGAAAATACCACTACCGTCCTGCCAGCGAATAACTCGTCGCTGCTGACATCGACCCAGTCGTGCGCCACTCGGGTTCTGAAAGTCGTCTGCGGGACTGTCTTGCCTTCTCTGTTTGCTAACATGTTTCACTCCTGAAATAACGGGTTTAAATGGATAAGGAGGCGGAGTATGGGGCATTATTATTGATAAATATAGTTAATTGATACTATGTATATTATTGTATTTAGCTATATTGATGCGGCTGTATTGCAGCTTTCGCTTCAGGCAGGCAGACTGCGCGCATGGCGATAACCACCACCACTGTTGCCCCCATCGATGTACGCCGCGGATACGCGATGCTAATCATGGTTGCGGGATCCATAGCGATTAGCTTCGGCGGTCTGGTGCAACGTCACATCGAAGTAGCCGACACCTGGCAGATAAATGTATATCGTTCGCTGGGCACCTTGCTGGCGGCGGCACTGATCATAGCGGTGCAACATCGCGGTCGCGTGATCAAAAGCCTGCTGGGCGTGGGTCGATTCGGACTCATGGCCGGTGTCATGCTTTCCTTCGCCGGCGTTGGTTTCGTGCAGGCACTGGCTCATACCACGGTCGCCAATGCACTTTTCATCCTCGGCGCCATTCCGTTTATCGCGGCCCTGTTCGCACGTATATTCCTCGGCGAGCGCCTGCGTCGCAGCACCCTGTTCACCATGATTATCGCCGCCTGCGGCCTCGGCATCATGGTGAGCAAGGGTGTTAGCGCCGGTTCCGGCTTTGGCAATGCTATGGCACTGATGACTGCAGTCAGTTTCGCCATTTACGCGGTTATCCTGCGTTACAAACGCCAGACCGATATGATCCCGGTGTTGTTAATATCCTCATTGATCATTATCGTCATCGCGCTGTTCGCCAGCGGCGGCAGAATCGATGTTCCGCTAAAAGATATTTTGCTGTCGTTGTTCTGGGGCGGCTGCCTGTCGGGATTCGTCAACTGGATGTTTATCATTGCATCGCGTCATCTAGCCGCAGCCGAAGTCACCCTGATTATGATGATCGAATTTGCGCTGGGACCGGTCTGGGTGTGGTTGTTCATCAATGAGACGCCCAGCATATGGACGATAGTCGGTGGAGTCCTGGTCATCGCGGCGGTTTCGTTACGCGCTATTCTGGAACTGATTTACAAACCCCGGCCGCAGCAAACCCCGCAGCAACCACTGTAGCTCAGGCGCTCAGGCTGGCTACCAGCGGGTCGGAAAACACGCTGACTTCGCCGCTTTCGATGTTGTAGAGGTTGATGTTATCGAGATAGGGCGAATAGACATGCAGCGTCACCAGGTTGTCGCTGCCATTGTTGCAGATCTGGTGTATGTCATCATCGAAGGAACCACACACTTCGCCGGCCTTCATACTGGTTACCGCATCTTCCACCAAAAGCTTGCCCTGCCAGCGATAACTGGTCTCGGTGGCAACGCCCTGGATCACGCGCACGCCACAGGCGGCGCCCTTGTGATCGTGCACCGGGCTTGCCTGTCCCGGTTTCCAGCACATAACCAGCGCATAGAACTGGGGCCCGTGTGCGAGCAGGTTACGCGCATAACGCTCGTCTGAAAAATGAATATAGTCGGCCAGGTTGTTCTCTGAAATGCTGTCGTCGGCGAGACGCTTCACCAGGTCATCGATAGGCATGCGCTCATCGAAAGCACGCATCCAGTCGATTAATTCATTCACAGCCTGCATGTTTAATACCCCAATTCCGGTCGCACCACGTTTTGCAGCACTTCCCCGGCAATATAACGCTTCATGTTGTTAAAAAACAGTTCCAGCGTAATCGGCACGTAATTGTCGCCATCGTCTGCGGATACATGCGGGGTGACGACCAGATTAGGTGCCGACCAAAGTGGCGATTGCGCAGGCAATGGCTCTTCTTCGAACACGTCTAAAACCGCCCCAGACAGGTGACCACTCTCGAGTAACTCCGCCAGAGCCGAATAATCCATCGTCGCTCCGCGCCCGACATTGATGATTCCCGCACCCGCTTTCAGACTTTGCAAACGCTCGCGATTGAACAGCCCGATCGTATCCGGCGTTGACGGCAGCGAGACAAAAATATAATCCATACGCGGTAATACTTCGTCGAGCTTGTCCATGCTGACCATTTCATCGACATGTTCATGCGGCTTGCCGTGACGGCTGACACCGATGATATGCAGCGGCATTTTCGCCAGTTGCCGCGCCGCACCACCACCGATGCTGCCGACACCGACTATGCCGACGGTTTTACCGGCGATCGGCGTGGAGAACAGAGAGTTCCACTCAGCCCTGCGTTGATGGGTCAGTATTGCCGGCATCTTGTTATGCAGCATGAGCACCGCCATCAGCGCGTATTCACCGGCTTTATCCGCATGCGCTCCTTTATTGTTAGTCAGGGTCACGCCCGCGGGTAACCAGTCCATCGGGCACAGGTGTTCAACCCCGGCGCCGATACAATGAATCCATTTCAGTTTCGGCGCGGCTTTGGCCAGGTTTACGGTCGGCAGGTTCCAGGTGAGCAGGACTTCTGCTGTCCGCATGGACTCTTCCCAGTGATCGGTATCCCAGTCGACGAAAACATCGAGTTGTTTTGCCACCTCGGCAAATTGCTGCGCCGTGTGTTGGTATTTTTCCATGGAAATGGTGAATACCGGTTCGCTTTCGACGGTGGACGGGAAGGTATCTGCCCCGGCATGATTATTCTTGATATGGACCTTGATACTCATTTTGCATATTCCGCTTCGAGAGCAACCAGCGCAGCGATTACCGTCTGGTCGCGTTGTTCGGGTTCGAGTGACTCTGCGTCAAACTGGATTTGCATGACGCGCTCACCGACTTCCTTGAGCAGCGCGCTGTCATCTTTAGCAATCGCGATGCGCAGCACCGTATCTCCGCCATAAGTCGGCACCGGGTTGTTCCAGTGAGCCGAGGCATGGTCGGGCTTGATACCCTGCTGCAAATCACGGCTGAGTTTACGCAACTTCTTGCGGTACTGAACAATGCCCTTGTCGCTGGTGACCAGATGCTCCATTTTCTGATCGGCGATGCGTCCCATGCCTTCGACCGCTTCGGCGTCACCCGGGAAACGCTGGCGCTGCTCGTAGGGGCGATCCATCAACTCGCCTTGCTCGATCAATTCGGCTCCTTCCGGTGTGTTATAAGACTCGGGATCGGCGCGATCACCGAACACGGCCCAGGCGAAGGCAGTACAGCTTTCGTCATCTATCGGCACAACCCAGCGCGCAAACGCGGTGCGACCAAAGTAAATCGGTTTTGTACCATCGGCAGAAAAGGCCGCGCCTGCCTGGGTATAGTTGGGTAATACCAGTTCATTAACGCGTACCCAGACATGCTCGCCGACACGGCGCACATTGGCACCGAGAAAACTCATTTCGCGCTGGTAGAACAGTAACTCACCGATTTCACCGAGACCGTCGGAAAACTGGGCGCGGCTCATTCGCGAGTGCAGAAAACTGGTGTGTATTGGATCGAGGATGGCGTCGAGCACCTGTATCCAGTTGCATTGGTAATCGGCACGGTAAGGTGCCAGCGTCTGGCCCTCAATTTCAAGCGTGTCGTAAACAGGAAATTCCGGCATCTCGTCGATGGGGCCGAGATAAGCGAAAATGAGGCCGCGAAACTCTTTTACCGGGTAGGCTCCCAGCGAAGTCTGCGCCTTGACGATCTCGGCAATCTTTTCCGGCTGACCCGGCACTTCCAATATGCTGCCATCGATGTCGAATAACCAGCCGTGGTAGCAGCAGCGAATACCCTGCTCATCGCAGACACCGAATTCCATCGATGCGCGTCGGTGCGGACACTGCTTGTGCACCAATCCGTAACGATCGGACTTGTCGCGGAACAGCACCAGTTCTTCCCCGAGCACGCGTATCAGGCGCGGCACATCTTCCACTTCGGAGGTCAGGGCAACAGGCTGCCAGTAACGCCGCAAATACTCGCCACAACCGCTACCCTTGCCGCTGCGCACCAGCAGTTCATCGCTGGCACCGCGTTGCTCGGCAGAATATCCCCGGTAGGCCCCGGCCCGCTCTGAAATCACTGCGCTCATGATCTATCCTCGAAAAAATAAAGGCCGAGTCTGGCAGAATTTCCGATTGACGGTTAACGATAAATATTTCATATTGATGTTAGAAAAATTAACAGCCAAATGAAACGTCACAACCTCCCATTTTCCGCTTTACGCGCCTTCGAGGCGGCCTCCCGACACGCCAGCCTGTCCGCCGCGGCAAAGGAATTATGCGTCACTCACAGCGCGGTCAGCCACCAGATCAAGCGTCTCGAAGCAGAGCTCGGTGTCAGTCTTTTCCAGCGCAGCAACCGCGGTTTGAAAATCAGCGCAGAAGGTCTGGCCCTGCTGCCCATCTTGACTGACAGCTTCGATCGTATTTCCAACGCACTCGATGGACTACGCCATGTTGCGACAAAACAAGCCCTGCAAGTCAGTTGCACACCCAGCTTTGCCACAAAATGGCTGGTACCACGCCTTGCCGACTGGTACGCCCGACCCGATTCGAAGCGCGTTCACCTGGTTCCGACCCTGGATCTGCTCGACCTGAAAGCCGAGTCAATTGATCTGGCGATTCGCTGCGGCCTGCCGCCGTGGCAACAGTTGCAACACGAACTGCTGCTGCCAATACATCTTGTCGCCGTGTGCAGTCCGGAATATGCAGCCAACAGGCAGTTACCGGCCAGCGCCAGCGAAATCCCCGGCAACAATCTGATACACGCCGACGTCGGCGACCATGGCCTCGGTGAAGAATGGCGCCAATGGCTCACAGGCTGCGGCGTGGAATGCCCGGAGAATCTGCCCGGCTTGTCTTTCAAGGATCCGGCTCTGGCGATGCAGGCCGCAGCCGATGGGCTGGGCCTGGCGATTGGTTACCTCGAATTGATCGACCGAGACCTTGCCGCCGGCAAACTGATACTGGCCTGTAGCGAATCGGTAGCTCATCCCTATTCCTATTACCTGGTCAGCGACAGCGACGCCCGGCCGGAACCGCTGCAAGAGGAATTCCGCGAATGGATTTTCGCGCAACTACAAACCAGTGCAGAAGCGACTTAGCGGTAACGGCGGCGGCATGACTTTCTTCGCAACCACGCATCCTATATATTGTCGCAAAAGGATTTTCTCGAAAAAATAATATGCCATTTATCCCGCTCGCCGCCTGTCTGCTCACACTGATATTTTTCTCCGCAGCAATCGATTTTGAAATCGGTATCGCTGTCGCGCTGCTGGTGGGCCTGCTCTGCCTGCAACTGGTCACCGGCAAACGCATGCGCGATCTGCAGCACGAACTCAAAGCGCTGCGACAGCAAATCGCCGAACTCCCCCGCGAACCCGCCGCGCAACCCGAAATGGCGCAGGTCCCCGAACAGAGCGCACCCCTGCAAGCCGCAATAGAGCCGGCGCCCGAGCCCGACCCGCCAGTCGAGGCAGGCCCAGCAATTCCCGCCGCAGCGGCGCGCATAAGCCCTGCACCACAAAAACGCGAGCCGGGCGTGGTTGATCGCTTCGAAGATTTTCTGCGCAATATCGAAAAAACGGTTATCTCTTATTTTACCGACGGCAATATCTTCGTGCGCGTGGGATTGCTCATTCTCTTCTTCGGTGTTGCCTTCCTGCTCAAGTATGCGGCCGAGAATTCACGCATCCCACTGGAAATCCGCTTCCTCGGCGCGGCCGCTGGTGGCCTCGCCCTGCTGGTGGTCGGTTGGCGCCTGCGTCTGAAAAAAGCGGTTTATGGTTTATTGTTACAAGGCGGTGGACTGGGCATTATTTATATCACGGTGTTTGCCGCATACCAGCTGGCAGATCTGTTACCGCCGATGCTGGCCTTTGCCCTGATGGCTTTCTTTTCGCTGTTCACCGTTGCGCTGGCGGTGCTGCAGGATTCGCGCGCGCTCGCCGTTTTCGCCATCGCCGGCGGATTTCTCGCCCCCCTGCTGGCCTCCTCGGGCAGCGGCAATTTTGTCGGCCTGTTCAGCTATTACACGCTGCTCAATACAGCCGTGTTCGCGGTGGCCTGGTTCAAGGCCTGGCGACTACTGAACCTGCTCGGCTTCGTCTTCACCTTCGCCGTATTCAGCGTCTGGATGATATTCAGTTATCAACCCGCCGACCTGCTGCCGGCGATGCTATTCCTGCTGTTGTTCCTGCTCATGTACAGCCTGATCGGTGTGTTCTACGCGATGAAACAGCCCGAGCAAATGACTGGTCTTGTCGATGGCACACTGGTTTTCGGTGCCCCTGTGATTTCCTCCAGTCTGATGATGGCGATGCTGCGCGACTACGATTACGGCATCGCCGCCGCCTCCGCCGGGCTGGGAATTTATTACCTGTTGCTGGCCAGACTGGCATGGCACAGAGCCGGCCCGGAACTGCGCCTGCTGTGCGAGGCGATGCTGGCCATAGGGGTTGTCTTTGCCACCCTGGCCATCCCCTATTCGCTGGACGGTCACTGGAGCAGCGCCAGCTGGGCGCTGGAAGCCGCCGGCATACTCTGGGTATCGCTGCGCCAGCATCGATTCTATGCGCAGTGCTTCGCAATCGCGTTACAGCTTGGCGCCGGTTTATTATTCATGCTCACCAACATCGGCGACATCGGCGATCGCTTTTTGATGAACCCGGCCTTCCTCGGCGGTCTGTTTATCGCGCTGGGCGCGTTCATCTCGGCGCGCATCCTCTACCTGCAAGCTGTCGACTATCGCTTGCGCATATTACACATAGCATTTTTCGTCTGGGCGATGGGCTGGTGGTTATTCAGCAGCCTGATTCAAATCGACGCCTACCTGGAAAATGACATTGTCGCCTGGCTACTGCTGTTTGGCGCGACCGCGCTATTGCTGGCTTACCTCGACCGCGTACGCCAATGGGACTGGCGACCGGCATCGATATGTGGCTTGCTGCTTCTACCGATCCTGGCGCTGATCTCGCTGTATTCCATCGATATCAATGACCACTTGCTGGTAAGCCCCGATTTTTATTTCTGGCCTGCGGCCTTCTATGCCAATTACCTGATC
>CAXBMV010000092.1:0-8558 GCA_963976575.1 uncultured Gammaproteobacteria bacterium
TCCAGATTTGGGGACAGACTAGTCTACACAGACAAGCTGACCCTTTATCGGAGTCACAAAAAAAGCCAGCATATAGCTGGCTTTTTTTGTGACTCCAGAAGGAAATCTATTCTGCTTCGGCTTCCGCGCGATCGACCAGCTCGACATAGGCCATAGGCGCCTTGTCACCGGGACGAAATCCGCACTTTAGGATACGCATATATCCACCGGGACGTTCCTTGTAACGCGGTCCCAGGTCGGTGAACAGCTTGCCGACCATGGCCTTGTCACGGATGCGATCAAAAGCCAGACGACGATTTGCGACGCTGTCCTGCTTGGCCAGTGTAATCAAAGGTTCTGCAACACGACGCAGTTCCTTGGCCTTGGGCAGGGTAGTACGTATGACTTCATGATCGAACAATGAAACGGCCATATTCTTGAACATCGCCTTGCGATGTGAACTATTGCGACTGAGTTGCCGCCCGCTATTACGATGACGCATTACCTAAACCTCTTAACTTGCTAACTTGCTGTCATTTTCGATACTGGCAGGTGGCCAGTTCTCGAGACGCATACCCAGCGACAGGCTGTAGGATGCCAACACGTCCTTGATTTCGGTCAGGGACTTCTTACCCAGATTCGGGGTTTTCAGTAATTCGACCTCGGTACGCTGGATCAAATCGCCGATATAGTAAATGTTTTCTGCCTTCAGACAATTGGCCGAACGAACAGTCAGTTCCAGATCGTCTACCGGGCGCAACAGGATCGGGTCGATATGCGATTCCGGCTCGGATTCCACTTCTTCGTCAGAACCTTCGAGGTTGACGAATACCGAGAGTTGATCCTTGAGGATACTACCAGCGATACGGATCGCTTCTTCGGGATCGATAGTGCCGTTGGTTTCGATATCGATGATCAGCTTGTCCAGGTCGGTACGTTTTTCAACGCGTGCAGCTTCGACGCTATAAGCGATTTTGCGCACAGGCGAAAAAGAGGCATCCAGTTGTAAATGACCCAGGGCCGCATCTTCTTCCGAAGTCTCACGCGTGTTCGCCGGCTGGTAGCCACGATCCTTCACCACGTGGATAGACATATCAAAGTTGACGCCCTTGGTCAGGGTGGCGATAACATAATCCGGATCAACGATTTCGATGTCGTGATCCAGTTGTATATCAGCCGCGGTTACCAGACCCGGGCCCTTCTTGCTTATGTTCAGCGTGGCATCGTCCTTGCTGTGCATGATGATGCCGACACCCTTGAGGTTGAGCATGATATCGATAACATCTTCCTGAACACCATCCAGCGTAGTGTATTCGTGCAGAACACCGTCGATCTTGCAATCGACAATAGCGCAACCACGAATCGAAGACAGAAGTATCCGTCTCAGTGCGTTACCCAGTGTATGACCGAAACCACGCTCCAGTGGCTCGATCGAAACCCGTGCATGATAGGTCTGCTGTTCTTCGACTTTGACATGCTTCGGCTTCAGTAAATCAGAATACATTTTAGACATAAATAATCCGCTAATTACTTAGAGTAAAGTTCAACGACAAGCTGCTCGTTGATATCAGGCGGTAATTCGGCACGCTGTGGGAATGCCTTGAATACGCCTTGGAACTGGCTGTGGTTTACGTCCATCCAGTCCGGAAAACCGATTTGCTCAGCAAGTGACATGGATTCCGCGATACGCGCCTGCTTGCGTGACTTTTCACGCACGCTGACCACGTCGGCCGGGCTAACCATGAAAGACGGGATATTAACAAGCCCACCATTCACCATGATCGCCTTGTGGCTAACCAGTTGCCTGGCTTCTGCACGGGTTGAACCAAAGCCCATGCGGTAGACCACGTTATCGAGACGCGCTTCCAGCAACTGCAGCAGGTTTTCACCTGTAGAACCCTTCATACGTGAGGCTTCTGCATAGTAATTGCGAAACTGACGCTCGAGTATACCGTAGGTTCTACGCAGCTTCTGCTTTTCACGCAGCTGCAAACCATAGTCAGAAACACGCGGCTTGCGTGTGCCTGCTCCGTGTACGCCAGGAGGGTTATCAATTTTGCACTTGGTGTCGACCGCACGGCGCGAGGACTTCAGACCCAGGTCTGCCCCTTCGCGTCGCATCAGTTTACATTTTGGTCCGATGTATTTAGCCATATCTGTTCCAGTCTATACGCGACGTTTTTTCGGGGGGCGACAACCGTTGTGAGGAATCGGTGTCACATCATCAATACGGGAAATCTTGAAGCCGATCCCGTTCAGCGCACGTACCGCCGAATCACGGCCGGGTCCGGGACCCTTGACCATTACTTCGAGGTTCTTCATACCCATTTCCTGGGCCACCTGTCCGGCGCGCTCTGCCGCAACCTGAGCTGCAAACGGAGTCGACTTACGCGAGCCACGGAAGCCTGAGCCACCCGCAGTCGCCCATGACAGCGCATTGCCCTGGCGGTCACTGATCGTGACTATGGTGTTGTTGAAGGTTGCATGTATATGCGCAACGCCGTCAGAAACAACGCGTTTTACCTTCTTTTTGGTACGTGCCTTATCAACCATTAATATTACCTATTTAATCCTGGGCCTATCGCTTTAACGGGCGTCGGGGTCCCTTACGGGTACGTGCATTAGTTTTGGTACGCTGACCACGCACCGGCAAGCCGCGACGATGACGGATACCGCGGTTGGTACCCAGATCCATCAAACGCTTGATATTCATGGAAATTTCACGGCGCAGGTCACCCTCGGTGGTAACACCTTCGACCTGTGCGCGGATCAGTTCCAGTTGCTCTTCGTTCAGCTCTCGGACCTTGGTCTCGGGGCTTATCCCGGTGGCACTACAGATGATGGCCGAGCGCGTAGCGCCTATGCCAAAAATAGATTGCAATGCAATCACTGTATGCTTGTTATCCGGTATATTTACACCTGCAATACGAGCCATATAAAATGTATCTCCTAAGCTGAACGGGCCAAAAGGGCGCAGATTTTAGCTGCCCTTGGACCGAAAATCAATAAACCAATTGTTTCGATAAAAAAACGCATTAACCCTGGCGCTGCTTATGGCGAGGATCCTTACAAATAACCCGAACCGCTCCATTGCGACGGATTACCTTGCAGTTTTTGCACAACTTTTTAACTGAAGCTCTAACTTTCATAGCCTTAACCTTATACCCGGAGGCTAGCGCACAACGCCTGCGCCGCCATATCCTTTAAAATTCGATTTTTTCATCAAACCATCGTATTGATGGCTCATCAAATGCGCCTGAATCTGCGACATAAAATCCATCACTACGACAACAATAATCAGCAGGGATGTGCCACCGAAATAGAATGGAACATTCCAGAACAGAATCAGGAACTCTGGCAACAGACAAACACCGGTGATATACATCGCGCCTACCAGAGTCAGGCGAGACATTACACCATCGATGTAGGTCGCCGTCTGGTTACCCGGACGTATACCCGGAATGAAAGCACCGGATTTTTTCAGATTCTCTGCCGTATCTTTCGAGTTGAACACCAACGCGGTGTAGAAAAAACAAAAGAATATGATCGCGGCTGCATAAAACATGACATACAGCGGCTGGCCCGGAGACAGAGTCGCCGAAAGATCCTGCAGCCAGCGCATGCCTTCGGCCTGGCCAAACCAGCTACCCAGGGTAGCCGGGAATAAAATGATACTGGAAGCGAAGATTGGCGGTATAACACCAGCCATGTTCAGCTTCAAAGGCAGATGACTGCTCTGCGCTGCATACATCTTTCGCCCCTGCTGGCGCTTGGCGTAGTTCACCGTAATGCGACGCTGTCCACGCTCGACGAAGACAACGAAGTAAGTCACAGCCAGCGCACCGACAAATAACGCCAGGATTACCAGCGAGTTCAACTCACCGGTACGAACCAATTCGAAAGTACCACCGATTGCCGATGGCAATCCGGCGACTATGCCTGCGAATATCAGTATCGAAATACCATTGCCTATACCGCGCTCGGTGATTTGCTCGCCCAGCCACATCAGGAACATGGTGCCAGTAACCAGGGTGACCGCCGCGGTAAATATAAATGAAGGGCCGGGGTTGACCACCAACGCAGCACCGCCGCTACCACTTTGCGAGGATAGCGCAATAGATATGCCGATAGACTGAAAGGTTGCCAACACCACGGTACCGTAACGCGTGTACTGGGTGATCTTGCGTCTGCCGGACTCGCCTTCTTTCTTTAACTGCTCAAGCGTGGGTACCGCTACGGTCATCAACTGCATGATGATAGACGCCGATATATAAGGCATAACGCCCAGAGCGAAAATCGACATACGTTCCAGCGCACCGCCGGAGAACATATTGAACATGCCGAGTATGCCAGTACGCTGCTGATCGAAAATCTCGCGCATGACATTGATGTCTATGCCCGGTACCGGAATAAAAGTACCTATGCGAAATACGATTAACGCGGCGACCAGAAAAAACAATCGCTTACGCAGTTCGCTCAGGCTTCCACCCGAGAGGCTACTGGCTACCTGTGATGCAGAAGGACCGGCCATTACTAGGCTTCGAGCTTCCCGCCGGCCGCTTCGATCGCGGCACGGGCACCCTTGGTGACACCAACACTGGCATCTACGCTGATCTTTCTGGTCAACTCACCGGAAAGAATAATTTTTGCCTTTTTGGTACGCGGTGGTACCAGGTTGGCTTCTACCAACACGGCCATACTAATGCTTTCCAGACCAGAGTTTTCAATTTCACTGAGGCGAACTTCGCTGGAGAATCTTCCCACGCGTGAAGTAAAACCGAATTTGGGCAAACGCATTTGCAAAGGCATCTGACCGCCTTCGAAACCAGCGCGTACGCCGCCGCCTGAACGTGATTTCTGACCCTTATGGCCACGTCCGGCAGTTTTTCCGGATCCCGAGCCTATGCCACGACCGACACGCTTGCAGGCCTTGGTTGAGCCCTTGGCTGGCTTAATGCTATTCAGGTACATTAGACTTCCTCGAATTTAAGCAGGTACTGGACCTTGTTGATCATGCCACGGTTTTCCGGGGTATCGATCACTTCTACAGTCTGGCGTATGCGACGCAAACCCAGTCCGGCGATACAGGCCTTGTGCGACTTCAGGCGGCCATGCTTACTTTTCACCAGAGTGACACTCAATTTTTTTACCGAGCTATCGGCAGCTTTCGGGGCTGCTTTCTTCACCGCGGCTTTCTTAACAGCTACCTTGGCTTCAGCGGCTTTGGGTGCGGCAGCTTTCTTTACCGCAGCTTTCTTCACAGCGGTTTTCTTGGCAGCCTTCTTTACAACTTTTTCTTCTTCAACCATGACCTTAACCTGAGATTTCTTCGACAGACTTGCCACGTTTCGCAGCAATGTCTTCGGGTGATTTCATATTCTTCAGACCACTGATAGTCGCACGCACCAGGTTGATCGGGTTACGTGAACCATTGCATTTTGCTAATACGTTATGCACGCCTACCGCTTCGAAAACCGCGCGCATCGCGCCGCCGGCGATAACACCTGTACCTTCAGAAGCCGGCATCATGTACACCTTGGCGGCGCCGTGACGGGCATTCAGCGGGTATTGCAAGGTACCGTTTGTGATCGACACTGTCGTCAGATTGGCGCGGGCTTTTTCCATCGCCTTCTGAATGGCCAGCGGCACTTCGCGCGCCTTGCCATAACCGAAGCCGACTTTACCGTTGCCGTCACCGACTACGGTCAACGCGGTAAAACCAAACTGGCGTCCGCCTTTAACAACCTTGGCCACGCGATTAACCGCGACCAGCTTTTCCATCAAGTCGTCGCCTGCACTATTATTTCTGGGATCTGCCATTAGAATCTCCTGACCAGGCGAATTAAAACTTTAAACCGTTTTCACGAGCGGAATCGGCCAAAGCCTTTACCCTGCCGTGATACTTGAAACCGGAGCGATCGAAGGCAACCGACTCTACACCGGCAGCCCTGGCTTTCTCGGCAATAACCTTACCAACTACCGCGGCGGCGTCGACATTGCCCGAATATTTAATCGCCTTCTTCACGTCCGCAGCCAGCGTGGATGCCGCAGCAACCACCTTACCCGTCTCGCCGGAAATAACCTGCGCATAGGTATGTCTTGGCGTGCGATACACGCTCAAACGATCAACACCAAGCTCGGCGATCTTGGCGCGCGTGCGACGCGAACGTCTAATACGGGATGATTTCTTGTCCATAACTTACCTACTTCTTCTTCGCTTCTTTTCTGACGATTTGTTCGTCAGCATATTTAACACCCTTGCCCTTGTAGGGCTCGGGCGGACGGAAGGCACGAATTTCTGCACAAACCTGCCCTACCAGCTGCTTATCGCAACCGCGTACTATGATTTCCGTGGCGATCGGGGTTTCAATCTCGATACCTTCGGGCACCTGGAAGTTTACCGGGTGGGACAGCCCCAGCGACAGACTGAGTTGTTTGCCCTGTGCCTGGGCACGGTAACCAACACCGACCAACAGCATTTTCTTTTCGAAACCAGTGGCGACGCCCTGACAGATGTTATTGACGATCGAACGCATGGTTCCAGTCACTGCTACCGCTGCCTTACTGTCATTCTTAGGTGACAGGGTAAGCAGGTTGTCTTCCATAACCAGGTTGACATCATCATGCAGAGTCAGCGAAAGGAAACCCTTGGGGCCCTTGGCGGATACAACATTACCCTTCACGCTGAATTCAACGCCACTGGGTATGTCGACTGGTTTCTTGGCTATTCTTGACATGTTTTTTAACCTAAACGACCGAACAGATAACTTCACCACCGAACCCGGCAGCGCGTGCCTGGCGATCGGTCATGACGCCCTTGGAAGTCGAAATAATCGCTATACCAAGACCTCCATTAACCGACGGAAGTTCATCTTTGGATTTAAAAATTCGCAAACCGGGCTTGCTGATGCGTTTGATGGTTTCGATAACCGGCTTGCCCTGGTAATACTTTAATTCGATAGTCAGCTTTTTAAGCACATCACTGGAAACCTTGAAATCCTTGATATAGCCTTCTTCTTTCAGAACAGCGGCAATATTCGCTTTCTGATTAGACGCTGGCATTTCAACGTTAACCTTGTGTGCTTTTTGCGCATTACGAACGCGCGTCAACATATCTGCAATTGGATCTTGTAAGCTCATCTTAAGTCTCTCTTACCAACTCGCCTTGACCAGGCCCGGAATATCGCCACGCATGGCGGCTTCTCGAATCTTGTTACGGCAAAGGCCAAATTTACGGTAAACACCATGGGGTCTTCCGGTTATACGACAACGATTGTGTCGACGTACCGCCGCAGAATCTCTCGGCAGCTTTTGCAGTTTTTCAACCGCTTCCATCTTTTCATCATAAGTAGCATTACCACTCTTGATGGTTGCCTTCAGCAGGTCCCGCTTTTCGGCGTACTTTGCCACCAGGCGGGTACGCTTCAGTTCACGCTGTACCATGGAATTCTTTGCCATACTAAAACTCGCTTAATTTTTGAACGGAAATTGAAAGGCTGCCAGCAATGCACGACCTTCTTCGTCGTTACGCGCCGTGGTGGTGAAACTGATATTCAGTCCACGCAGCTTGTCAATCTTGTCATAATCAATTTCGGGAAAAGCAATCTGCTCGCTCATGCCCATGTTGTAATTCCCCTGGCCATCAAAACCTTTCGCACTGAGGCCACGAAAATCGCGGATTCGGGGGATCGAAAAGTTAACCAGACGATCCAGGAATTCATACATATTGTCGCGACGCAGCGTGACCTTGCAGCCTATGGGCATGCCTTCACGGATTTTGAAGCCCGCAATCGCCTTCTTGGCAATCGTAACCACTGGCTTTTGACCAGCGATCAGGGTCATGTCATTGACCGCGTTGTCGACAATCTTCTTGTCCTGAGAAGCCTCACCAACACCCATGTTCAGGGTAATTTTGGTCAAGCGCGGGATCTCCATAACCGAGCCGAAGGAAAATTGCTCCTGCAGGCTTTTAGTCACAGTGTCACGATAAAATTGTTCTAATCTGGTCATTGCCATTTCCTATAGGTCCACGACTTCGCCGTTAGACTTGAAGTAACGGACCTTACGTTCGTCTTCCAGTGTTTTAAAACCAACCCGGTCACCCTTTTGTGTATGCGGGTTGAACAGCATCACGTTGGATTGCTGAATCGGCGCCTCTTTATCGATAATGCCTCCCGATTCTCCGGCGCGGGGATTACCTTTCACATGCTTTTTAACCATGTTCACGTTTTCCACCAACAGTCGGTTCTCATCGAGACGTTTCAATACATTGCCACGCTGGCCCTTGCTACGGCCCGCGATTACAATCACTTCATCACCTTTCTTAATCTTTTGCATTTTCCTGGCTTCCTGACAACTAGAGCACTTCTGGCGCAAGTGAAATAATTTTCATGAACTTTTCACCTCGCAATTCACGGGTTACCGGGCCAAAAATGCGCGTACCAATTGGTTGCAGGTTATTGTTCAGAATAACGGCTGCATTACTGTCAAACTTGATCAACGAACCATCCGGACGGCGTACACCCTTGGCAGTTCTGACCACGACGGCGTTATAAACTTCGCCCTTCTTGACCTTGCCT
>CAXBMV010000093.1:0-8546 GCA_963976575.1 uncultured Gammaproteobacteria bacterium
TCCATCGTCGCTATTCCGCTACTGCCTGATCTCCCGCAGTTCGAGGCACTGTCTCTGCAAGCCCTGATGATTTCAATGCAGCAAGTCCTGATCGGCCTGGCCATGGGCTTTACCCTGCAACTGGTATTTGCCGCTTTGATGATCGCCGGTGAAGCCATAGCCATGAGTATGGGTCTTGGTTTTGCCTCGATGATCGACCCGACAAACGGGGTCAATGTGCCGGTTATATCGCAGTTTTTCATGATTATCGGAACCCTGTTATTCCTCTCGCTGGGTGGACACCTGATGTTAATCCAGCTCATCGTCAGCAGTTTTCAAAGCCTGCCGATTTCTACCGAAGGCCTGCAGCGCGAGGGCTACTGGTCGATAGTTGTCTGGGGTAGCCAGATGTTTATCGGCGCGCTGTGGCTGGCGATTCCGGCGTTGATTTCGATGCTGGTGATCACGCTGTCGCTGGGCGTGATGACGCGCGCCGCACCGCAACTGAATATTTTCTCGGTGGGTTTCCCGGTCACCATGTTTCTCGGCTTCATTATTTTGATACTGGTGTTGCCCGGATTTCTGCCACGCATCAATCAGATGATGCTGGAAGCCATGCAACTGAGCCAGTCGCTGGTGAGGTTACAACCTTGAACAAGGGCGGCAACTAGAGATGGCAGCAGAAAGCGACAGCGGCCAGGAAAAAACGGAACAGCCAACAGCGAAAAAGCTGCAGGATGCAAAGAAAAAGGGCCAGGTTCCGCGATCCAAAGAACTGAGCAGCATGACGGTCATGGTATTCGGTGCCATCGGCCTGTTGTTTCTCGGTGGGCATATGCTCAACCACATCAGCATTTTCATGTACCAGGGCTTCAGCCTGAGCAGGGCCGAAGTGTTTTCCCGCGCCAGTATTTTCGAGCGTTTCGAGTTTGCCGTTTTTGAGGCGCTCACCGCGATAGGACCGTTCATGGTGCTGATGGCCCTGGTGGCGATATTTACGCCGATGGCGCTGGGTGGCTGGTCATTCAGCCTCGAGGCGCTGAACTTCAAAGGCGACCGCATCAACCCGATCAGCGGCCTCAAGCGTATATTTTCTGCCAAGGGTTTGATGGAACTGGTCAAGTCGCTGGCCAAGTTCCTCTTCGTATCACTGGTGGCGGTCATCTTCTTGTGGAACCGTGCCGACGACTTTATCGGACTCGGCACTCAGTCGCTGTTACTGGCAATGCAGAATGGTGCCTGGCTGATCGGTACCAGTTTCCTGGTGGTTTCGTCTTCGCTGATACTGATCGCCGCGATCGATGTGCCTTTCCAGCTGTGGGACCATTCGCAGAAGCTGAAGATGACCCTGCAGGAAGTGCGCGATGAAATGAAGGATACCGAGGGCAAGCCCGAGATTCGCGGCAAGATAAGACAGATGCAACAGGAAATGTCGCAGCGCAGGATGATGGAATCGGTACCCGATGCGGACGTTATCATCACTAACCCGACGCATTACGCGGTCGCACTGAAATACAGTCACGAGGCTATGGCAGCGCCGCTGGTGGTTGCCATGGGCAAGGATTTGATCGCGCTGAAAATAAGGGAAATCGCCACATTTCACGAGATCGAGATTTTCGAAGCACCGCCGCTGGCGCGGGCACTTTATGCCAGTTGCAAGCTGGACCGCGAAATTCCGTCGCACCTTTACTTTGCCGTGGCGCAGATTCTCGCCTTCGTTTTCCAGCTGCGCATTGCGCGTCAGCAGGGCAGCGAAGTACCGCTACGCCCGGATCCCTATATGCCCACCGACGAGGAAGTCTAGATGGCCAGTAACGCCCTAAGCAGTCAGTTAAAATCGGTCAATTTCCAGGGGCTCGGCGCTCCGATTATCGTCATCATGATGTTGGCGATGGTGGTTATTCCTCTGCCACCAATGGCACTGGATATGTTGTTTACCTTCAATATCGGCCTGGGACTGGTGGTATTGCTGGTGTCGGTATACGCGTTGAGACCACTGGACTTCACCGTTTTCCCGACCATATTACTGGTCGCCACACTGCTGCGTCTGGCGCTGAATATTGCCTCGACGCGGGTGGTGTTGCTGGAAGGTCATACCGGCACTGCGGCAGCGGGCAAGGTCATAGAGGCATTCGGTGATTTTGTTATCGGTGGCAACTACGCGGTTGGTCTGGTCGTATTCGCGATACTGGTCATCATCAATTTCGTCGTGGTCACCAAGGGTGCCGGCAGGGTGTCCGAGGTCAGCGCGCGCTTCACTCTGGATGCGATGCCGGGCAAGCAAATGGCGATAGACGCGGATCTGAATGCCGGCCTGTGCAGCCAGGACGAGGCACGACTACGCCGTACCGAAATTTCTCAAGAGGCAGATTTTACGGTTCCATGGATGGTGCCAGCAAGTTTGTACGCGGCGATGCCATCGCCGGTATTTTAATCCTGTTCATCAACATCATCGGCGGCCTTGCCATCGGCGTGTTGCAGCACGACCTCGAATTCGGCGTGGCCATGCGTAACTATACGCTGCTGACCATAGGCGACGGTCTTGTGGCACAGATTCCCTCGCTGGTGCTTTCCACCGCGACTGCGATTATCGTTACCCGCGTGTCCACTTCGGAGTCCATGTCCAGCCAGGTATTCCGGCAAATGTTTGATAACCCGCGCGCCCTGATTGTCGCCTCGGGTATCATCGCCATGCTCGGCTTGATACCGGGCATGCCTAATTTCGCATTTCTGACCATCGCTGCGGTGGGCGCCAGCATGGCCTACATGATGCACAATCGTCAGCGTGTCGAACTGGTAGAAGTCGAGCCCGAGGATATTGCGCCGCGACCCGAACAAAAGGAATTGAGCTGGGAAGATGTGCAAACCGTCGACATCATCGGCCTGGAGGTGGGTTACGGACTCATCCCGCTGGTGGATGTGCGCCAGGGCGGCGAATTGATGAAACGCATCAAGGGTGTGCGCAAGAAGCTGTCTCAGGATCTGGGCTTTCTTATCCAGCCGGTGCATATCCGCGATAACCTCGACCTGAGCCCGAATACCTATCGCATTAGTCTGCTCGGCGTGCCCATGGGTGAATCCGAAGTTCAGCCGGGACGTGATATGGCGATCAATCCGGGTACAGTCTACGGCGAGCTCAGCGGCAGCAA
Source organism: uncultured Gammaproteobacteria bacterium (assembly GCA_963976575.1). GTDB lineage: Bacteria > Pseudomonadota > Gammaproteobacteria. Next base: position 3,129 of record CAXBMV010000093.1, read on the forward strand.
GACACGTGATCCGGCCTTCGGTCTGGATGCCTACTGGATCGATCCGGCGCAACGCGATCACGCGCAAACCATGGGCTATACCGTGGTAGACACCTCGACCGTCATCGCCACCCACCTGAGCCAGCTGCTGCAGGACAATGCCCACGAATTGATCGGTCACGAAGAAGTGCAGGAATTGCTGGAAGTACTGAAGCGCAGCTCACCCAAGCTGGTCGATAGCCTGACCCCGAAGCCGTTGGAGTTGAACGTAATCGTCAAGGTCTTCCAGAATCTGCTGCAGGAGCAGATCCCGGTGCGCGATTTGCGCACAATCGCCGAAACTTTGGCAGAGCAGGGTAACAACAGTCAAGATGCCGGCATTCTCAGTGCCCAGGTACGCATCAGTCTGGGTCGACAGATCGTGCAAAGCATCTTCGGAATGGCGCCAGAGCTCACTGTAATGACCCTGCATCCATCTTTGGAACAGATCTTGCTTCAATCCGTACAGGGGCAGGATGGAAATGTGATGGCCTTCGAACCGGGATTGGCACAAATGATCCATGGTTCGTTGAAAAAGGCCGCCGAAAACCAGCTGGCACGCGGTGAAGCAGCCGTACTGCTGGTATCACAAAGCCTCAGGACTTTTCTGGCGCGTATGGTGCGCCATGCGATTCCGGGACTGCATGTGTTGAGTTACGACGAAGTGCCGGACGACAAGCAATTACGAGTAGTTGCCAATATTGGAGCGCCGGATCAAGCCATGGGCTCCGATGCGAGGACAGGAAATGAGAATTAAACGAACCTTTGCACCAACCATGCGCGACGCGCTACAACTGGTGAAACAAGAGCAGGGCGCTGACGCGGTCATCCTGGGTAACAAGAAAGTGCCCGGTGGCGTCGAGATTCTGTCGGCAATCGACTTCGACGAAGCGGTGGTATCGTCATTACACGACTCGGTCATCGAAACTTCGGCGCGTAGCGCTGCGAGCCGTGTTGTAGAGCCGGCCGCCAGCGATGTCGCCAGCGACGCCTGGGTAGGTTCGATGTTTAACGATGCGCTCAGCGAGCGTAAGGAACCCACACTCGGACCGGTAGCAGCCAGCATTGCCAGGCCGGCAGCCAATGTTGCTCCGACGGCAGGAATTGCGACCCCGAGACCGCTACCGGCCAGAGCGCCACAGCCTGCGGCAGCCAGAGCACCGCAGCCTGTAGCAGCCAGAGCGCCACAAGCTGCCGCAGCCAGGGTAGTACCCCCGGCAGCCACCAGAGCAGCGACTGCAAAAGCAGCGACGCCGGCAAGAAAACCCGCAGCCGCGCCTCAAGCCCCGGCAAAGACACGCGTGGCAAAGCCAGCCGTTGACAGGCAAAAGCCAGTCATCGATGAAGTCAGGCTGGAATTGCAGAACCTGCGCGACCTGATGGAGAGTCAATTGTCGGTTCTGCAGTGGGACAGGTTCAGCCAGAAGCATCCGGTGCGTACCGTGCTGCTGAACCTGATGTCAGAAATGGGTCTTGGTGCTGATGTTTGCGAAACCGTACTGTCCCATCTCGATCAATCTAATGATGACCCGCACAAGGTCTGGCAACAGGCGCTGGGTATTATTGCGCATTGCCTGCCGATCAATCGCCGCGACCTGCTCGCCGAAGGCGGGCGGATTGCGCTGGTCGGTTCCACCGGCGTTGGCAAGACCACTACCATCGCCAAGATAGCAGCACGTTTTGCGCATACTCACGGCAAGCGTTCTGTGGCGATGATCAGCACCGACCAGTTCCGCATCGGCGCGCAGGAGCAGCTATCCCATTTCGCACGCCTGCTCGAAGTGCCCATGCTAACCGCGCGTAATAGCGATGAACTCAGCGACAGGCTGGAAATGTTCGCCGACAAGAAGCTGGTGTTAATCGATACCGCCGGTGTCAGCCAGCAGGATCTGCGCCTCAGCGAACAGTTTCACCGCATGCAGAAAAATGCACCGCAAATCAAACCCTATCTGGTGCTCTCGGCCAATACCCAGCTGGCCGCGTTGAATCAAACCGTTCTCAACTTCAGCAAGGTGAAGCTTGCCGGCGCGATAGTAACCAAGCTGGATGAAGCGGCCAGTCTTGGCGGCATAATTACCACCTCGATTCGCCACCAGCTGGTACTGGCTTATTGCGGTACCGGGCAGAAAGTGCCGGAAGATCTGGAGGTAGCAAAAAGCCATCGCCTGATCAGCAAGGCGGTGTCCTTGATGCAGCAATACAGCGAGCAATTCGACCAGGAAGCTCTGGCGCTGCGCTACAATCATATTATCAACAAGAATCAGGCACAGGTGTAAGCATGGATCAGGCCCAGGGAATCAGACAGATGAAATCGCAGAAACCAGTGCGCGTAATCGCGATAACCAGCGGCAAGGGCGGCGTCGGCAAAAGCAATGTCACCGTCAATCTCGCGGTCAGTCTCGCCCAGCTGGGTGAGAAGGTGATGGTAATGGATGCCGATATGGGACTCGCCAATATCGACGTACTGCTTGGTTTAAGCCCGCATATGAATTTATCGCATGTCATCAGCGGTGAATGCACGCTGGAAGAATGCATTGTCGAAGGCCCCAAGGGGATAAAGATCATTCCGGCGTCCTCGGGAATTGCGGCCATGTCCGATCTGACTCCGGCGCAGAATGCCGGGGTGATTCGCTCTTTCTCAGAGCTTACCGATCCTGTAGACACTTTGTTAATTGATACCGCCGCCGGGCTCTCCGACAGCGTTGTCAGCTATACGCGCGCGGCGCGCGAAGTCATAGTCGTGGTCTGCGATGAACCCGCCTCGATAACCGATGCCTACGCGATGATCAAGGTAATGAACCGCGATTACGATGTGCAGCGCTTCCACGTATTGTCGAATCAGGCGCAGGATATGCAACAGGGACGCGATCTGTTCACCAAATTGAACCGGGTGTCGCAGAAATATCTCGATGTCACCCTCGATTACCTCGGTGCGGTACCTTACGATGATTGCCTGAAGAAAGCCGTGCAGAAGCAGAAAACTGTGGTCGAATCCTATCCGCGTAGTCCGGCGTCCCTGGCATTTCGCCAGCTCGCGAAAAAGCTTCACCAGTGGCCGGTGCCGAAAGACATGGAGGGGCACCTCGAATTTTTTATCGAAAGACTGGTTAGTTTCAGCGGTCAGGATAATCGTCTATGAATGGACACGCGATGTATGCTGAGGTCGAAAATCTGGGAGAATCCGATCAGATTATCAGACATGCAACGCTGGTAAAGCGTATCGCCTATCACCTGCTCAACCGCCTGCCGCCAACGGTTCAAATCGATGACTTGATCCAGGCGGGTATGCTGGGTCTGATCGAGGCTGCCGGTAATTTCAATCCGGATATGGGTGCCAGTTTCGAAACCTTTGCCGGCATCAGGATTCGCGGTTCGATGATCGACGAAATCAGGCGTTCAGACTGGACGCCGCGTTCGGTGCACCGCAAGTTCCGTTCGGTTAGCGACGCGATTCGAAAGCTGGAAAACGAGACCGGAGCCGATGCTAAAGATACTGACGTTGCCCAGATGCTCGGCATCAGCCTCGGCGAATACCATCAGATTCTGATCGATTCTTCATCGGCACGCATTTATAGCATCGAAAGCATGGAAGAGAACTCGCAGGATTTTGACTTGCCCGGCTCCAATGAGCAAACCCCGGATCAGGCATTTAGTCGCGACGAGTACCAACGGCAGTTGAGCGATGCGATTCGTGAGTTACCGCAAAAAGAGCAGCTGGTCATGTCGTTGTACTATGATGACGAGCTGAACTTTCGTGAAATTGGTGAAATCCTCGACGTGACCGAATCGCGCATATGCCAGTTGCATGGCCAGGCATTATTGCGCATCAAGTCGCGCATGGCGGAATGGAAAATCAACGCTTGAATTCGCCTCGCTTGCAGCGCCGCCAGCGCGAGGGTTAATTTTTTCGCCACGCGGCCGATAACAGTTACAACTTACCTATTTCCGCGATAGCGCGTGTGCAGACATGGCTGAACCTTTGATTAAATCGGTGAATCAGACTTCCTCGACCAAGGATCTGGTGAAAAAATCCGGACGCAAACCTGCTCCCAGGTCAGGCAGCGATAAAAAACCACCTCAAAAGAAAGACTCGAAACGTATTATTGATACCTACGCCTGAGCGCATTGCGCCAGTTCAGTCGCCTGGTGATTGATGCGAAACCACGGACTCCATATTCTTCGCCTGCGAATCCCTGCTTTCCTGTAAGTCATCCATGAAATCCTTGTGTTTACCGGAAAGTCGGTAGGCGAAGGTCAATATTTCGGCTATGACCCGGTACAGTGCCTCGGGAACCTGGTCACCCAGGTCGAGTTGCGCCAGTAGCAGCGACAGGTCGTTATCCTGGTGGATCGGGATATCGGCTTCGTGTGCAAGGCGCAGTATCTGCATGGCAATTTCATCATGCCCTGTAGCGGTGACCCGGGGGGCCTCGCGACCATCGTATTCCAGTGCAATTGCGAATCGGGGTGAGGGCATGTTTAAACCTTTATATCCAACAGTGACTCGGAAAGCTTCATTCCCTGGGGTCGGGATGGCCTGGCCGGAACACCAGCGAAACTGAAAAACTCTCCAGGCACAAAACCTGCTCCGGCCAATTGCTCGCGCAGATCGGTGAGTGCGTGATCGATACGCGTCCTGGTCTGCTCATCGACGCTAAAAAAACTCGCCGATACCTGGTTGCCCTGCAGAATGATATGGCAGCACAGTTTGCCGAGGCCAGCTGGCTCAATATTAATGCGCACCTCCCAGCTACGATCATCCTCATCCTCTGCCTGGTTGCGTTGTTCCAGTTCGATCTGCAACGACTTGACCTCGCCCTGGTCGATGTAGGGCAATGCCATGCTGAGACTGAGGGGTTGCTGGGTCTCCTGCTGCAGCCCGAGTAACGCGCGTTGCATCAGGTTTTGCCCTAACGCCTGATCGAGCAAGACCACCGCCTCCTTGACCAACCCGGCAGGATTCGCATGCGTTGACGCCTGGCTTGCGCTGCCCGCAGACTGCTGTGATTTCGAGCCGGCTACTGCTGCCGGTGGCTTCTCCGCGACGAAAAATTCACCGGCCGACATTTGTCTGAGAAGCTGGAAGGGGTTAGGTCTGGCATTTGCCAGATTAGCCGATTCGGCGGTACGCAGTATTCAGCTCCGCGGGGTTCAGCTGTCACATCAAGCGGCGCCTTCGGCGCTAGCTGCGGCGCTGTCGTTTTAATTGCAGCAGTGGGGAATGAATGGGATGAATTCTTCAGCGCGGTACTGGGTGAAGCACTGCTGGCAGGCGGCGTTGCTGTTGTGGATACCGCCGCACCGGGCATTACGGGTTTTGCATTATTGCCGGTAAATTTTGATGCTACAGCTGGGGAAGGCACCGATTGTTGGCGCTCAGGCGTCGCGCGGGCATCGCCA
>CAXBMV010000094.1:0-8519 GCA_963976575.1 uncultured Gammaproteobacteria bacterium
CTCGTTGTCGCGTTCCAGCGCCGCCAGGTCGGTGGCATTGTCTGATTTATCCATGGGCAAAAGATAGCCTTTGTGAAAAAACGGCGCAATCCCCCGAAAGTAATAGTAACCGTGCCATTTTTTCGATTGTAATGCTGCGCTTAAATGATGCGCGTACCGTACTTGGCAATGGTGTCATCACGCAGTTCCAGCCCGAGTCCGGGTTGCTGGTTTAAATGCAGCAGGCCATTTTCGATCAGCGGGGGATTAGCAAACAACTCCGCTTGCAGCGGATCACGTTCCGGGTCGGTGAAGGCTTCAACGATCAGTCCCGCTGGGCTGGCAGCGACGATATGCGCGTGGATAAAGCAGTCGTGGTGGGGCGCGACATCGACATGATTGAGTTCGGCCAGCGCAGCCAGTTTGCGACCCATGGTGAAACCACCCATACGCGTACAATCGAACTGCAAAACCTCTATCGCCTGTTCTTCGAGCAGCGCACGGCAGCCGTGCGGGTTGGACTCGCTTTCGCCGGATGACAACGGAATATCGGTTCTTTGCGCGAGCAGTTTGAGCAGGCGACGGTCGTCATACCAGTGCACCGGTTCTTCCAGCCAGCGCGGGTTGACCTCGGGTAAACGCTTTACCGCAGCCAGCGCGGTTTTCAAATCCCAGCCGCAGTTGACGTCGATCATCAACTCGGCCTGATCGCCAATAACCTCGCGAATAACGCGCAGGCGCTGCATGTCTTCATCGAGGCTGAGTGCACCGATCTTGGCCTTGAAGGCGGTGTGCCCCTGCGCTTTGAGCATGACCATCTCTTCGCGCAATTCATCGAGGTCCTTGCCTTCGCGGTAATAGGCGCAGGTAACATAGCAGGGAACCGCGTCACGATATCCACCAAAGAGGCGATACAGAGGCGTATTGGCTGCCTTGCCGAGTAGATCCCAGGCGGCAATATCAACGGCGGCGGCGGCGAGAACGATCTGCGCCTTGCTCCAGCCTTTCTCGGCGGCGATACCCTGCCAGCTGAGCGAGATGATCGATTCGTAGAGTCGTTCCGGTGCGTTTGCATCTGCGCCGATAATCAGCTCGGAGAGCCCATTAGCAAACATTGCCGCGGTTTGTTCCAGCGAAGCGTTACTGCTGCCCAGACCGAAGCCGCTGATACCGTTGTCGGTGTGTAGCCTCACCAGCAATTCGTTGGCCGCTGGCACTGGAAAGTGGCTGACCCAGTGAGGACGCTGTTCGGTTGCCGGACCCCCGAGAATATATACTTCGATGTCGGTTATTTTCATGCCTGCTTCAAACTCCGCTGCGTCTTGTGGGTGATTCGTTGATGATAATGTCTGCGTCTGTTACCGGCTAGCAGATCGATTCAGTAAAGCGGAAAACGCTGGCATAGCTGCAAAACCCTGGCACGGTCTTGTTCGATTTGCTGCGGGTCCTGCTTTTCACAATTTGCGATGGCGCGCGCAATAATATCGGCGAGCAGTTCAAACTCTGCGCTGCGCATGCCGCGCGTGGTCGCCGCCGCTACGCCGAGGCGCAGTCCTGTCCATTCGCTGGGTTTGATCGAATCAAAGGGGATGGGATTTTTATTCGAGGTAATATTCACCCTGGCGAGGCTGTCCTGAACCTGTTGTCCGCTCCATTCGGTGGCGGAGAGATCCAGCAACAGCATATGTGTATCGGTGCCGCCGCTGACCAGGTTGATGCCTTGATCGGACAGGTTTCGACCCAGAACTTTCGCGTATTTTACGACGCGTTTGCCGTAGTCCCTGAATTCGTCGCCAAGCGCTTCGCCGAGGCAGACTGCCTTGGCCGCAATGATCTGGCTGTGCAGGCTACCCTGTACGCCGGGGAATATGGCCGATTGAAATCTGGACGCCCATGTTTCATCTCGGCTGAGGATCAGGCCTCCGCGAGGTCCGCGTAAGGTCTTGGTGGTTGTGCAGGTAACAACATCGGCGAAAGTCATTGGCGAGGGGTGTGCGTCGGCGGCAACCAGACCGGCGATGTGCGCCATGTCGACCAGGAATAGTGCATTTACCCGCTTCGCTATATGCGCCATTCTTTCGAAATCTATTTCACGCGGGTAGGCCGAACCACCCGCGATAAGCAGTTTCGGTTGAACTTTGCGTGCGATGGTTTCGGCGGCGTCGTAATCGATCAAGCCGCTGCCAGGATCTACCCCGTAGTGATGCGACTCAAACCACTGCCCCGACTGATTTGCGGTGGCACCATGGCTGAGGTGGCCACCTGCATGCAGGTTCAGGCTGAGTACGCGGTCGCCGGGTTTGAGCAAGGCGAAGAAAACCGCCTGGTTTGCCTGGGTACCGGAGTGCGGCTGTACATTGGCGTAGTCGCAGTGGAATAATTCGCGGGCACGATCTATCGCGGCCTGTTCGACGATGTCGACGAATTCACCGCCACCATGGAAACGCTTGCCCGGATAACCTTCCAGAGTCTTGTTGGTGATCGGGTGGGCGAGCGCATCGAGCACCGCCTGGCTGACGATGTTTTCCGAGGCGATCAATTCGATGTGATCCTGCTGGCGTTGCAGTTCGCTACGCAGCGCATCGTATACCAATGGGTCTGTTACGCTGAGAGCGCCCTTGAAGAACTGGTTGTTTGTACTCATGATTTTGAAGTCTGATATCTGGCGGCTTGCTAACTGGTTCACAGTATCATCGGTATTAAGCAAAAACTGCAAATTTTTCTCCTATACTCCACGCTTTCCAGCTAACTGGGCTATAGTATGCAGCACAATACGGCGATGAATCTCGCTGAAAATTGGAACCACATTTCAATGGACCACCTGTTTCACGACATTTCCAAGTACTACGCTGCCAACATCGTTGGCAACGTGCTTGCTATCGGCAAGATCCTGCACCACGACGGCATGTATAGCTTCGCCCGTGATAAGGGGCAGGGTCCGTTCAACCTGGTTGACCCGAAGGATGATGTTACCCGCATGATCCATGTGATAGGCGAAATTCATCCGCGTGGTGCGCTCGACAAGATCCTCGATGTGAACGTGGTTTCCTGTCTCTATCTGAACGAAAACTCGCTTTCCGGGGAAATCGAAGTGCGATCAATCCACAAGGGCCTGGGCACATCGATTTACACCAAGCAGGAATGTCCTCTGATCATGTGGAACCCGAAGTACGAGGAGCATAGATATTTCGATGTTATCGATGTACAGGGTGTGTTCAACGAAGTCAGCCTGAAAAACAGTTTCACCGCCGTGCTCGCGGAAAGCCTGCGCGATTTCGAGTTATTCCCCCCCTTGATGAACATCAAGAAATAGGCATTCAGGGCAGCAGTATATTGAATTGACTACGGATCCTGGCATCGGTTTCGGCGTCCAGATAATTCGGTTGGTGTTGCTCGAGTAACTCGCGTACCTGCAGGTTCGCCCTTTGCCAGGCATCCAGCGCGCCGCGCTCGGCCCAGGTAGTCGGCTCCAGCCTGTCACCCAGTTTCGGGTAATAATAATCGCGCTCCATCGCCTGCATGGTCTGGGTTTCGCCGATAAAATGTCCCGCCCCGGTAATTACATTCTTCATCGCCTCGAAGCCGAGGGATTCCTCGCTGACCTCGATGCCGCGAATCATGCGATAAACATGCGAGAGCATTTCGTTGTCGAGCAGAAAGGCTTCGTAGGATACGCCGAGCAGGCTCGCCATCATGCCCGAAGATTCGTACACCATGTTGGCGCCGGAGAGGCCACAGGCCAGCGATGAGAGCGCCTTTTCCATTCCCATTTGCGCGTCAACTGCCTTCGCGTCTGACATGCTCGAGGCGACCCCCGAGGGCGCGCCGATATGATTCGCCAGCTGCGCCGCACCGGCATTCAGTATCGATATCTCACCACCGCCACCGCAGAAGGCGCCGGTGCGCAAATCGATGACGAAGGGCCAGTTGGAAAATATCATTGGAAATCCGGGCTCGAAAATATTGATCATCACCAGCGCAGCCAGGGTCTCGGCAAAGGAAGCCGCGAGCATGCCGTCTATGGTGGCGGGAGAAGTGGCACCGGACATGGCAGCGATGATCGAGTTGATCGGCATGCCGCGACGCATGCAGGCCATGGCAACATCGAAGGCGTCTTCGCCGTAGCGCATCGGTGAAATAATCGGGCTGATATGCGCCTTGCAGAAAGGTTTTTGCGCAAACTTGCCTTCGCCACCAGCTACCCAGTCAAACATATCGACGATCGGATCGACGTGCGCGCCGATGGTGAAATTGGTACCGATCGGCTTTTGCGTGCCGCGCAGCAGGCAATAGGCAGTGTTCACATCGAGCTCAAGAATATCCGGCACATCGGTGGCCACGCAGCAGCGCGTAAACCAGGCGATATTCGGCATTATGTCGGCAAGACGGGTGAAATTCGCCAGGTCGAGCAGCGTCGAGGGTCGATAAATGTGGCTGTCGAGATCCAGTGCCTGAACCGCTGCGCCACCGGTACCGAAGTAAACCCGATCGCCGCCAACCTCGAATGTGTGTTTTTCGTCGCGACCGTGGAAAACAAATGACTTGCAGGAGATATTAATAATGTCTTCGACCATGTCTCTGGAAAAACACAGCCGACCCATATCATTGATAGTGGCGCCTGATTTCAGCGCCTGTTCGCGCAGTGCCGGAGGCGCGTCACCCATACCCAGCTCGGCCAGCATGCGCAGCGAAGTGTCGTAGATTTGCGATACCTGCAAGTCGGTCAGCGGGCGATACTGTCCGCCAACAGGTCCGGCCGGGGCAGGGTTGATGGCTGGCGGTTTGCTGCGCCTGGCGAGCATTGCGGCGCGGCTGCCTCTACCCCTGCGGCTGGATTTTTTCTGCGTATCGCTCATGATTTAATCAGGCTATTGCTCGCGTCGTATAGTAAGGGATCGACGATCAGCGCATCGTAGTGCTCACCGAGCAGGCCAACGCTAACTTCACTGCCAATGGCCGAGGCTTGCGGGTCGAGGTAGGCGTAGGCAATATTTTTGGCGACGCGGTGACCATAGCCTGCCGAGGTGATCGAACCCACCTGGCGTCCATGCGCAAACACCGGATCACCCGCATGCGCGGGCGCTATATCGCAATCCAGAGTTAGCGACACCAGCCGCTTGCGTGGGCCGCGTTCGATCTGCTGCAGCAAGGCTGTCTTGCCGATGAAGTCAGCCTTGTCGAGTTTGACGAATCTTTCCAGCCCCGCCTCGTAAGGGTTGAATTCGACGATCAAATCTGCCTTCCAGTGCAGGTAGCCTTTTTCCAGGCGCATGGATTCGGTCGCGTAGAGGCCGAAGTGACCGGGATCGAAGGCGTCTCCCGCGCCGTGTAATAGTTGCCAGACCAGGTATAGCTGTTCGTTGGGCACATGCAATTCAAAAGCGAGCTCGCCTGAGAAGCTGACATTCATCGCCACCACTTCGGCGTGACCGATGAACATCGAGCGCGCAGTCAGCCAGGGAAACGCCTCGCGCGACCAGTCGCTGCGCGGTGACAGTGATTGCAACAAGGCGCGCGAATCCGGCCCTGCGACCACCAGGATGGTATGCGTGGCAGCCATCTCGGTGAGTTGGACCGTATCTGGCATGTAGCGTTTCAGCCAGTCGCGGTCGTGCCATTCGGCTGCCGCGGCAGAACCCCACCAGTAGCGATCCTGACCAAGTTTCACCAGGGTTGCCTCGCTGAGAATATTGCCCTTTTCACTGAGCAGATAGCACAGGCCGATCTTGCCGATCTCGGTGGGTAAGCGACCACAGATCATGCGATCGAGAAAGGCTTCGACACCCTCACCACTGATTTCGTAGCGATTGAAACCGGAGACTTCCATGATGCCGACGTGGCGCTGCAAATGCTCAATTTCCTGCGCGACTATGTCCCGGGTTGCGTTGAAGCGATAACCGGGCTGGTCGACAAAGTCGGCGTCGGGCTTGAAGAACAGCGCGCGCTCCCAGCCGTTGACCACGCCCCATGCGCAATTCATCTGATTGAGCACCGGGTATAGCGGGGTAGTACGCGCCAGTCGCGCCGCGGGCCGCTGTTCATGCGGCAGGTGGTAGTGAAACTCATTCTGGTAATCTTCGATCGTCTTGAGGCTGGTGAGCTCGGTATTGGCGTATTGGCTAAAGCGCCGCGGATCCAGAAACCAGGCATCCCATTCGCTTTCTCCGTGCACGATGATCTCGGCGAGTATCTTGCCATGCCCGCCAGATTCACCGATACCGGCGCGCAGGCCGATAGCGCAATAGGCGTTCTCGATACCGGGAACAGGGCCGATCAGGGGAGCACCGTCGATGGTATAGGTGATAGGTCCGTTGGTGACGTTGCGTATGCCCGCCTCGGCCAATGCGGGCAGGCGACGGAAGATGCCTTCCATGTTGTCCAGGCAGCGCTCCAGGTCGGAAGGACAAAGTGCCTGTGTAAAATCAGGCGAAATACCGTCCATGCCGAAAGTCTTGCAAGCCTGCTCGTAGACCCCGACCAGCAAGCCCTGTTTTTCCTGACGACTGTAAAAATCGTCACCCGGATCGCGGATGATGGGCACGCGAAAATCGAGTGCTTCGAGTTCCGGCAGCGAATCGGTAAGAAAATACATATGCTCCATCGAAGTCACCGGATGGGTGACGCCGAGCATCTTGCCGACCTCATTGACGCGGTAACCACAGGCGTTGACGACCTTGTCGCAAGTGATATTGCCGTCGCGAGTATGCACAATGAACTCACCACCGGGTTTACGCGTAATGTCTTCAACGGGGTTGAATCGATATACCTCGGCCCCGGCCTCGCGCGCTTTGCGCGCCATCGCGAAAGTGATTCCGGCGGGGTCGATATCCCCGTCCAGCGGGTCCCACCAGGCGCCGAGCAAGCCATCGGTAGTGATTAACGGATGACGCCTGCCGACCTCGGCCGCATCGATGAATTCCATCTCGACACCCATGCCGGCTGCCATGCCGACATAATGGCGGTAGGTATCGACCTGATCCTGGTTATGCGCGAGCCTCATGCCGCCGGTGATATGGTAGGAAATCGGGTTATCTAGATCCGCGGCGAGTTCGCGATAGAGGTCAATGCTGTGCTTTTTCAATGCCACCAGCGTCTGGTTGGCACCGAACTGGGTAACCTGTGCCGCGGCGTGCCAGGTGGAGCCGGAGGTGAGTTCGTCGCGTTCGACCAGGACCACATCGGTCCAGCCCTCGCGGGTTAAATGATACAGCGTGGAACAACCGGCGATACCGCCACCGATAACGACAACTCGGGCATGGGTTTTCATATTGCTAGCGAAAGTCTCGGTTCATTTGGCTGGCAACCATGATGCGGTAAAAATTATGCTTGGCAATCAAAAAAATAATGACATAGTATAAAAAAATTGAACCGTAAAGGCTGTCATATAGACGGTTAGATAGCCAACCATGTATTTTTACTGTGTGTATTTAAACTATGAAACACTATTTGCCTTCGCTGGAAGCACTCAAGGTTTTCGAGGCTGCGGGGCGCCATCTCAGCTTCAGCCGGGCCGCCGACGAGCTATGTCTAACCAAGGGAGCGGTGAGCTATCAGTTGCGCAAGCTCGAAGAAAGTATGGACATCGCCTTATTCCGGCGCTCGACCAGGCAGGTTTATCTGACAGATTCAGGACAGGAGCTGTTGCAAACCACGCAGCGTTTATTTGCTGATTTGAGCCGGACTATTGATCAGATCAAACCGGGCGATACGCGTCACGATGTACTGGTAGCTGTTACTACCTATGTCGCGCTACGCTGGTTGTCGCCGCGAATTGCCAGCTTCATCGAACAGCACCCCGGGGTATCGATTTTGTTACAGCATTCGGTTAATTCGCAGGATTTTTATAGTCAAAATGTGGATTTCGCGATTCATTGGCGCGAAATGGATGAGAAGAATAACCGTTCCAGCCTGCTCGAGATGCCTATGCCTTTGTTCCCGGTGTGTAGCCCGGGGCTGCTCGAGCGCAATGGTATTAGCGCTGATGCATCAGGGCTGGAGAACATCGCACTGGCGACAATGCCGTTGGGTAATCTGCCGTTGCTGTGCGAAGACCGCAGCCTGGATCTCTGGCAAGCCTGGTATGGTCAGCAGGAAATTTCTCTAGGCAATCCCCGGCGCGTTATTGCCGATGCAAACGTTAGAACCCAGGCCGCTATCGATGGCCAGGGCTGGACCATGGCCGATGGCCTGATGCAGGCTGAACTGTCCAGTGGTGTGCTGGTGGCACCCTTCGCAAGCCGGCTTGAAGGCTACGGCTATGCCATACAGTCATCGCCCGGGCGCTTTATCAATCGCGATGCAGGCAAGTTCAGGGATTGGCTTATTGCGCATGCTTGAAGCCGCCGCAATGCGTCGTCCAGGATTCTGCGCAGCAGAAATAGCAACATCATTCCGGGAGTCTCGCAACTAGAAAAAAGAACGTCATCCCGGAAGGCGCGCAGTGCCTGCCCGGGATCTCCAGACGAATGGGCTATCAAAGGGCGAACCCGCTGATGGTTTTGCAGGGACGCCGTGAACCCGTCCATGGGGGCTTGCGCGCA
>CAXBMV010000095.1:0-8494 GCA_963976575.1 uncultured Gammaproteobacteria bacterium
ATGATTTTTTTGCGAAACGGCGACTATGTAACGAAGTTCGGTCAGTGTCATAATGGCTTTGTTATTGAAATTCGCGATAGATTCTGCATAACAAGGCGAAGGTTTGCAATTAAAATTCGATTAATAATGAATTAATTCTATGAAAAAATTTTTCCAGGCAATTTTCCAGACAGAGCGTGGCGAAGCCCCGGCGCCAGACCCCGAGCACAGCCTGCGTCTCGCCACGGCTACCTTGCTGGTGGAAGTGGTGCGCGCCGATTTCGCGGTCGAGGAATCAGAGCTGGTGCGTCTGCGCTCCTTGCTTGAGCGCGAATACGGCCTCGATGAGACGGAACTGGACGCGCTACTGCAGCAAGCCCGGCAAGGGGCAGACCGCATGGTGTCGCTGCAGCATATCACCCGCCTGATGAATGAAAATTTTGATCACGCGAAGAAGCTGCGGGTTGTCGAAATGATGTGGGAGTTGGTATATGCCGACGGCCATAAAGACCATTACGAAGAGCATTTGATTCGTCAGGTCGCCGAACTTCTGTACCTGTCGCACGAGGAGTTTATTCGCGCTCGTCACCGCGCCGAGCCCACAGACTAGTGCGAATTAAAAACTGCCCAACTGCACCAGTGGCGGAATAATCAGCATTTTCGCCACCATCAACGCCAGCGTGGCGAAAAGCGGTGACAGGTCCAGGCCGCCAAGCGATGGAAGCAATTTTTTAAACGGTCGCAATATCGGTGTCGCCAGCTTGTTGACCAGGCCAATAACCGGGTTGTATTGACCCGGGTTAATCCAGCCGATGATTACCTGGATGATAACTGCCACCAGAAAAACCGTTATGGTCAGCGCGAGCAGATCGGCAATGCTGATAAGCAGCAGGCCGGGATAACTGATGCTACCCAGTGGCACCACAGCGTTGGCAATCTGTACCGCGGGTATGTCGAGCAGGCGCATGAGCAGGAACTTCGAGTATATCAACATCAGGCAAAATACGATCGAGGCGCTGTCCTGGCCGGAAATGCTGGGGATAATTCGGCGCAGGATGCGCAACGGGGCTGAGGTCACCTTGACGATAAACTGCGATACCGGATTATAAAAATCGGCGCGTAGCAATTGCAGCAGAAAGCGCAATAAAACCAGCAATATATACAGATCAAACAGGGTGTTGATGATCAGCATCAACGGCGATATCAGGTAATTTGCGCCCATAACTATGAAACCTGTGCGCCGGTGAGTTCCCTGGCAAGTTCTAGCGAGCGCCGGTGTGCCGCCGCAGTGGCTTGCTCTACGAGTTGATCCAGATGATTCTGTTGAAACGAAATAATGGCCTGCTCGGTGGTGCCTTTTTTCGAGGTCACCTGGGCGCGTAGTTCCGCAAGATCACCCTGTTGCGCCATATGTGCCGCACCCAGTGCGGTTTGTCGTGCCAGGCGTGCCGAAATCTCTGCACTCAGACCGAGTTTCACACCGGCTGCTTCGAGCAGCTCGATAAAGTAAAAGAAATAGGCCGGGCCGCTGCCCGATATTGCGGTTACCGCGTCGAGGTCGGATTCCTGGTCTACCCACAGGCTGATGCCGACGGAGTCGAGGATTTGCGCGGCAAGTTGCCTTTGCAGGTCGCTTACGCTGGCGTTGGCAAATAAACCGGTTGCGCCGAGTTGCATCAGGGCCGGGGTATTGGGCATGCAGCGCACAATCGCTCTGCCCGAACCCAGCCAGCTGTCGATTGCCGTTTCCGGCACGCCAGCGGCGATGCTGATAAACATTTGCTCTGGATTCTTTGGCAGTGCGGCCAGCGATGTGCAAACCTCGCGCATTAATTGCGGCTTCACCGAAAGCAGAATGACATTTGCGCTAGCCGCTGATTGCAACGAGTCTTCGCTGGTGGCAATGGCGAAACGAGCAGCCAATCGCTGCAGCTGCTCGGCGCTGATATCGCAGGCACTGATATCGCCGGCCGGGTAATTGTTTGCTATCAAGCCACCAATCAGACTGGTTGCCATGTTGCCGGCACCGATGAAACAAATTTTTCCGCTCAAGCTCTTTCTCCAAATATTGCGCTGCCGATTCTGACAATGCTGGCGCCCTCGGCTATTGCCGCGCACATGTCACCACTCATGCCCATCGACAAGGTGTCACAGCTTATACCCTTAGCCTGTATCGATACCAGCGCTTGTGCCAGTCGTGCGAAGGCTTCGCGCTGTTCTGTGAATTCCTGCCTCGGTGCCGGAATGGTCATCAGACCGCGCAAGCGAATTTGTGGCAGCGCATTAATCTTCTCGGCCAGTTCAACCACTTCACCGAGGGTCACCCCCGCTTTGCTGGCTTCGTCATCGAGGTTTACCTGTATGCACAGGTTCAGCGGTTTCATTGCGGCGGGTCGCTGCGCACTCAGTCGTTCGGCGATCTTCAACCTGTCGACGCAATGCACCCAGTCGAAGGCCTCGGCGACGCTGGCCGTCTTGTTGGACTGTAGTGCCCCGATAAAATGCCAGCAAATATCCAGGTCTTGCAGTTCGTCCATTTTCTGCCGCGCCTCCTGAAGGTAGTTTTCACCAAAATCCCGTTGCCCGGCAAGCCAGGCTGTGCGAATGTCGGAGGCTGGTTTTTTCTTGCTGACGGCCAATAATGATACCGAGCCGGGAGCGCGGGCATGGTCTATTTCCGCCTGCCTGATTTGCGCTTGTATACTGCTGAGATTTTTTTCGATGTTCTGCATAGGTTTTGCTATAGTTTAACTCAGTAATCAATGGTTGCCGCGAAAGCAAGATGTTCAATTATAATTCGTTTGTAACCCTGCGGTAATGTAAAACTACAGGCTTATCAGCAAAACCTGTGATGATTTTAAACAATCCTAATTTCTAGATAAAAGGAAAATTCATGGACATAGCTCAACTGCTCGCATTCGGCGTGAAGCAAGGTGCATCCGATTTGCACCTCTCCGCGGGATTACCGCCTATGATTCGTGTCGACGGTGATATCCGTCGTATCAATGTCCCGGAAATGGATCACAAGCAGGTTCACGACATGATTTACGACATCATGAGTGATAAACAGCGCAAGGACTACGAAGAGTTTCTGGAAACTGACTTTTCATTTGAAATACCTGGTCTGGCCCGTTTTCGTGTGAACGCGTTTAACCATAACCGCGGTGCCGGTGGCGTATTTCGAACCATCCCTTCAAAAATTCTGAGCCTGGAGGATCTCGGTGCCCCCAAGATTTTTCAGGAAATTTCCGAGTATCCGCGCGGCATAGTGCTGGTGACAGGCCCTACCGGGTCGGGCAAGTCGACCACGCTTTCGGCTATGGTCGATTACAAGAATGACACCGAGTATGGACACATACTCACCGTCGAAGACCCGATCGAATTTGTTCATGAAAGCAAAAAATGCCTGGTCAACCAGCGCGAGGTCCACCGCGATACCCTGGGCTTCAACGAGGCGCTGCGCTCAGCCCTGCGCGAAGATCCGGATACTATTCTGGTCGGCGAAATGCGCGACCTGGAAACCATTCGACTGGCATTGTCGGCTGCCGAAACAGGCCATCTGGTGTTCGGAACCCTGCATACCAGTTCGGCCGCCAAGACCATAGACCGGATAGTCGATGTGTTTCCCGCGGCAGAAAAGGCGATGGTGCGTTCGATGTTGTCGGAGTCGCTGAAGGCAGTAATTTCACAAACCCTGATGAAAAAAATCGGTGGTGGCCGCGTTGCTGCCCACGAAATCATGTTGGGTACGCCGGCAATACGGAACCTGATTCGTGAAGACAAGGTTGCCCAAATGTATTCGGCGATACAAACGGGTCAAAACGTGGGAATGCAGACACTGGATCAAAATCTGAAAGGCTTGCTTGCGCAGGGCGTAGTATCCAAGGAAGAAGCGAAACGCAAGGCGGCTAATCCGGATTCGTTATAATATGCGGGACAACAAGGGGATAGTAAATGGACCGTAATAAGGCGATTAGTTTCATGCATGACTTGCTGCGCATGATGGTCAGCAAGGATGGGTCGGATTTGTTTATCACCACCGGATCACCCCCGGCAATGAAAATCGATGGCAAGGTCGCTACGGTTTCCAAACAGAACCTGTCGCCGAACCACACGCAGATGCTGGCGCGTTCGATCATGAATGACAAGCAGGTTTCGGAATTCGAAGAAAAGCAGGAGTGTAACTTTTCCATTGCCTTACCCGGTGTGGCACGTTTTCGTGTGAATGCTTTCGTGCAGCGCGGCAGTTCGGGCATGGTGTTGCGTATAATCAATTCCGAAATCCCGAGTTTTGACGAACTTAACCTGCCGCCCATATTGAAAGATATTGCCATGACCAAGCGGGGCCTGGTGATTTTTGTCGGCGGCACCGGATCGGGTAAATCAACTTCATTGGCCTCGATGGTGGATTACCGCAACAAGAATAGTCACGGCCATATCATCACCATCGAGGATCCGGTCGAATTCGTCCACGATCATGGCAATTGCCTGGTAACCCAGCGCGAAGTAGGCGTCGATACTGCGTCTTATGAGATTGCTCTGAAAAACACGCTGCGCCAGGCGCCCGACGTTATCCTGATCGGAGAGATCCGTGATCGTGAAACCATGGAGCACGCCATTGCCTTCGCCGAAACCGGGCATCTGTGTCTGTCGACATTGCACGCTAACAGTGCCAACCAGGCGCTGGATCGGATTATCAATTTCTTCCCGGACGAGCGGCGCATGCAGTTGCTGATGGATTTGTCGCTCAATCTCAAGGGCCTGATTTCCCAGCGATTGATTCCAAAGATCGATGGTGCAGGCCGTATTCCGGCGATCGAAGTCATGTTGAATACGCCGTTGATGGCCGACCTGATTTTCAAGGGCGATGTACACGAAATGAAAACGCTGATCTCAAAGTCGAACGAGGCGGGCATGCAGACCTTTGACCAGGCGTTATTTCAGCTCTATGAAGAGGAGAAAATCACTTTTGAAGATGCCTTGCGCAACGCAGATTCGGTGAATGATATCCGCCTGCGCATCAAGCTGTAGAGTGACACCGCCCGCAGGACCGGCATAGTGGAAGACCATCGCGATTTCGAGTTGGAAGAGTCGGAAGACGAAACCACCGGCGGTATGATTTAGTGCAGTCTGGAGCAAACCTATGAGTCGCGAACCCACCACCAAACTGCTGGAGCCTTACCTGAAAATAATGGTGGAAAAGCAGGCCTCGGACCTGTTTTTCGTTACCGGTGCGCCACCCAATATGAAAACCCAGGGGCATACTACTGCGATTGCCAAAAATGCCTTTCAGGGCGGGCAGGTGCAAAAGCTTGCTTACAGCCTGTTGAATGATGAACAGGTGCGTGACTTCGAGATTAATCGCGAAATGAACCTGGGCTTTACGCTTGAAGACGTAGGGCGCTTTCGTGTCAATATTTTCATCCAGCGATCCGAAGTCTCCATGGTCATACGCTATATCAAGTGGGAGATCCCCTCTATCGACGAGCTTGGCCTGCCCCAGATTCTCAAAGATATCGTCATGAACCAGACCGGTATGGTGCTGGTGGTAGGTTCCACCGGATCGGGTAAATCAACCACTCTGGCATCGATGCTGAATCATCGAAATTCTGTCGCTGGCGGTCATATTCTGACCATAGAGGATCCGATCGAATTTGTTTTCCGGCACAACAAGTCGATTGTTTCGCAGCGCGAAGTCGGTATAGATACCCTGAGTTACGAGAACGCATTGCGCGAAGCGCTACGCGAGGCACCCGAAGTCATCATGATCGGCGAGGCGCGGGATGCGCAGACGATGAAGGCCGCGATCAATTTCGCCGATACAGGACACCTGTGCCTGACTACGCTGCACGCGGTCAACTCGAACCAGGCAATGGATCGCATCATGAACATGTTTCCCTCTGATATGCGCGATCAACTGTTGATGGATCTGTCACTGAACCTGAAGGCAGTCATCTCGCAGCGCCTGGTACCTGGAATGAAAGGCAAGCTTGCCTGTGCCGTGGAAATCATGATGAACACCCCTTATATTTCCGAGTTGCTGCGCGAAGGTAACTTTAATGAAATCAAGGAAATCATGGAGAAGGGTGAAACCGCGGGCATGCAAACCTTCGATCAGTCGCTCTACAATCTGTATAAATCCGACACTATCACGATCAAGTCTGCGCTTTCTTATGCCGATTCGAGCACCAACCTCGAATGGAAAATTAACTTCGGCGGGGATCACAAGTCCGAGGATACGCGGCACAATTTAAACAAGCAGGGCGCCGCGCTCGAAGAATTAAGCCTGCCTTCCGAAGAGCAGTAAGACCACTTAACGCTGGTAAACTATCGTCCCGTCGACCAGGGTGTGTGTAACACGCCCCTGAAAATCCCAGCCCTCGAATGCAGTATTCTTGCCCTTGGAGACAAAGTCCTTTCCGTGGCAAATCCAGTCGAGCTGCGGGTCGACGATTATCAGATCGGCTATCGCACCCACTTCCATTCTGCCACCCGGCAGCCCCAGGATTTTTGCCGGGTTCAGGGTTAATCTGGCAAAGAGTTGCTCTATCGGCAGGAGGTCTTCATCGACCAGGCGCAGGGCCAGCGCCAGCAGTGTATCCAGGCCACTCACGCCCGGCTCGGCCGACGGAAACGGCCGCAGCTTGGCATCCACTTCATGCGGTTGGTGATCGGAGCAGATACAGTCGATGCTGCCATCGGCGACACCTGCGCGCAAAGCATCGCGGTCGTACTGACTGCGAAACGGGGGCAGGGTGAGCTTGTTGCTGTCGAAGCTGGCGATATCGTGATCGGTTAAAAACAGCTGGTGTATGGCGCAATCTGCGGTGATCGGCAGGCCCTTCGCCTTGGCGCGGCGAATCATATCCACCGATCGTGCGCAGGAAAGTTGGCCGAAATGCGTTCTCGCACCGGTTTGTGCGACCAGTTCCAGATCTTTGGCCAGGGCCGCGGTTTCTGCGGCTTCGGCTATGGCGGGTAAACCAAGGCGGGTAGCAATGGCGCCCTCATGCGCGCAGCCATCGCCAAGCAGGTCGGCGTCGATGGGTTGAATGATAACCAGCGACTGCTGGCCCGAGGCATAATCCATCGCGCGGCGTTGCACCAGATTATTTGCCAGTGGCCGGGTGGCATTGCTAAAAGCGATGCAGCCATTGGTTTTCAGGCTGGCCATATTGCTGAGTTGCTCGCCGTCGAGTCCACGGGTAAGTGCGCCGATGGGATAGACGCGCGCCCTTTGTCCGTAAATTTCGTTGCGGTGGTGGATCAATTCCACGGTTGCCGAATTGTCGATAACCGGTTGCGTGTCAGGTGGAATGCACAGCGAGGTAATACCGTTCCTGATGGCTGCCGCGGTTTCACTTTCGATATTCGCTTTTTCCGGTTGCCCCGGATCGCGCAACCTGGCCTGGAAGTCGACCAGCCCCGGCATGACCCATTTCCCGGCTGCGTCTATGCTCTGGTCGGGCCTGAAGCCGGCGGGTGCGCTGCCGATTGCGATTATTTTTCCCTGTTGCAGGTAAATGTCGGCTTCGCCGCCCACTTTGCCGGCAGGATCTACCACGTGACCATTGCGGATTAGCAGCTTCATGCGTCACCCGCCTGGCTGGAAGAATGCCCTACGATCATCGACATCACAGCCATGCGTACCGATATGCCAAAGCTGACTTGCTGCAGGATGACCGACTGTGGTCCATCCATGACGCTGGATTCGATTTCGACGCCACGATTGGCCGGTCCCGGATGCATCACTATCGCCTCCGGACTGGCCAGTTTGAGGCGTTCCTGGGAGAGTCCGAATTCACGGAAATATTCCTTTTCACTGGGTAACAGCGCGCCGCGCATGCGCTCTTTTTGCAGGCGTAGCATGATGATCACGTCGACATCCTTGAGGCCAAGCTCGAGGTCCTCGTATACCTTGACCCCCAGTGACTCGGTCTCTACCGGTAGCAGTGTGCGCGGTGCAATCACCCTCACCTCGGCGGTATTCAGCAGGTTGAGCGCGTGAATTTGCGAACGCGCCACGCGCGAGTGCAGTATGTCGCCGACTATGGCAACGCGAAGTTTGCTGAAGTCCTTCTTGAAGTGGCGGATGGTAAACATATCCAGCATTGCCTGGGTTGGATGTTCGTGCTGGCCGTCTCCGGCATTGAGCACGGCGACACCGGGACGCATGTGCTGAGCAAAAAAATAGGCGCTGCCGCTATCCTGATGACGAATCACGAACATGTCTATCTGCATGGCTTCCAGATTTTGCAGGGTATCCAGCAGGGACTCACCTTTCACCGTTGCCGAGGTATTCACATTGAGGCTGAGTATGTCGGCGGAGAGGCGCTGTGCCGCCAGTTCAAAAGTCGAGCGTGTGCGGGTGCTGGCCTCAAAAAACAGGTTTGCCACCGTCTTGCCTCGCAATATGGGCACTTTTTTAATGGTGCGATCGGTAATCGAGGTAAAAGACTCAGCGGTATCCAGGATTTCGGTCAGAATCGCATGATTGAGACCCTCTATACTGAGA
>CAXBMV010000096.1:0-8490 GCA_963976575.1 uncultured Gammaproteobacteria bacterium
GCTCTCGATAATGAAATGCGCTTGCTCATTGCGCGATCCGCAAAAGTCGCTGGCTAGGCATGCGTTGGATGTATTTCGAGTTGCACACGGGTCCCGTCTCCAGGCTCGCTTTCTATGTCGATGCTGGCATTAATCTGCTGCGCGCGGTCCTGTAGAATTTTCAGGCCAAGCTGGCGGCCACCTTCGGATTTAATCGCCGATTCGTCGAAGCCGATACCGTCATCTTCTATCAACAGAATGTTCATGTCATCACGGTTTGTCAGCAGCAGGCGAACAACATCGGCACCACTGTGTTTGCGTACGTTTGCAAGGCATTCCTGCACGATGCGCAGTAAATTGAGTTCAACATCGAAGGAATACTCCTGCGGCTGCCACTCATTCTGAAAATAAATCTGGATCCCTGACTCTTCCTTGAAGCGCTGCACCGCTTCTTCGATTGAAGGGATCAGGCCCTGATCGTTGATCGGCACGCGGAAGTGAGCGATCAGTTCGCGCAACTGGTTGTTGGCTTCATCAATGGTGTACTCGATGCGTTCCATCTGGTGCCAGATACTTTCCTCATCGCCGGAATGGAAGGTTTCGTCGATCACGCGAACCTGGATACGCAGACTGGCAATGGTTTGCGCCAGCGAGTCGTGTAATTCGTGCGACAGGCGCGTGCGTTCCTGCATCACCAGCAACTCGCTTTCTTCTTCTATCAGGCGAAAGCGCTCGGTTGCACTACCCAGATGCTGGCCAATACTCAGCAGCAAATCATTGTATTTCTCCAGTTCCGGAGCGCCGTGGTCGGGGAAAAACAGGTGCACCGCGCCGCGTACTCCCTTGCGATACTGGATCAGAATCGACAACACCATCAGTTCGCCGGAAGTCGCTTCTGTATCCGAAGCGAGTACCGTGCTCTTGTCGAGGGTGTTGATGTGATAAATTTTGCTGCCATCGTTGTCGCCGCTGCGGCTTTCAATGGGCAGAAAATGATCGAGGCTGGCGAGGAAGGTGTCGTTGAATGCGCCCTGCGAGGCGACCATATCCTGCTGCTTCCTGCGCCTGAAATGACGCACTATACCGGCGCTGGCGTTCAGATTTTCACACATGGACTGCAGTGACTTGCTGAATGCTTCGTTAACATCGTAAGACAGGTTAATACTAGAGGTTATCTGGTAGAGGACCGCCAGCGATCGCGATTCGCGCGATATATAGTCGGTGTGTTTTTCCAGTTGAATTTCGGTTTCGCGGGAGAGTTGTTTGATCATGTTGCCGAGCATATTGATGTCGTTGGCCAGCTCGGTAAAATCATTGTCTCTGCCGAGCTGCACCCTGGCATCGAGGTCGACCCCACGCATCAATTCGGCCCAGCGACTCAGACTGAGCAGTGGCTCAAGCAATTCGCGCCATATGCTCCAGAGCAGCCATAGCAGCAACAGCATCGCCGTGCTATTGATCCAGATGGCGTGTTGCGAAATGATCTCTGAGAGCGACAGCTGCGGTAGCAGTGCAGAAAAAGTATTGATTAGCAGCAGCACCATGAGCAGTGCCGCCAACAGCAGTACGCGAAACCTGCCGCTGCGAAACAGGCTGCGCTGATGTTTATCCAGGCGGGTAAACCAGGCATTCAGCGGGGTTACTTTGGGGTAACTGTTCGCGTTCACTTCAGGCATATAGAGGCTTGTAGAAGGAGATGACTAGTTCATCAATTCCCGGCAGTATAGCGTTTAGCGGCACTACCGAGTAATAAATACTCGCTTATTTTTGCGGGGGAACGTAAGCCGGATCATTCGGGTTGAGAAAAATAAACTCCTGCTTGCCGGGTTCCAGTTCGACAAAATCGATAATCATGCCTTCGGCCAGATCTTTGCTGGTTTCGGATACCACCATGCTGACTTCTTCGACGTTGACAAAGCTGTCACCGGGCAAGCGCTGCTCGTCGAATCCAATGGCGTAGTGAAAACTGCCATCTTCGAGGCGCTGTATGGCGATACGCAAAGGTATGGCCTGCATCTGGCCTTGTTCTGCCGAGAGTTTTATCTGTTCGATGGCGGCTGTAGAAAGTTTAATCATATGGATAGCTAGAGTGCGGTGGCGACGGGGTTTGATGAACTGGATTTTTTCGAACTGACGAATTGCAAAAAGCGGTTAACCCAGGGAGTGGTCGTGGTATTCCTCAGATGGGCATAAGAGGCAAGCAGGTTGCCCCGCTGGTACCCGTCTTGCTGGCCGCGGATACCCTTGCCCCTGATCACCTGATAAGCAAAGTCGCTATCTGCTGGTAATCCATCGAGTGAGGAATAATGAAATTCGTGGGCCTGTATAGTCTGCATGCCAGGGAATGGCCAGGGGTGCTGCTCAGCCTCGCTCAGTTTTACATAACCGCGCCCGCATGGTTTCTCGTGCATGCGGCTGACCGCGGGAATCGCGCCTACCATGTCATAGCTTTCTCCCAGCCAGTGCAGCTTTTCTGAGAGGTACATCAGCCCGCCGCATTCGGCGTAGGTCGGCAGGCCGCCATCGATAGCCTGTTTGATCGACTGGCGCAGTTCTCGATTCGCCATCAAGGCAGCCGCGTGTCGCTCCGGGAAACCACCACCGATGAAGAGTCCGTCGATCTGCGGCAGCGCCCGGTCATTAAAGGTATTGATCGTGATTATCTCGGCGCCGGCCTGGCGCATGGCCTCGAGGTCGCCGGGGTAGTAAAAGCCGAAGGCGCGGTCCTGGGCTATACCGATTTTCAGGCCCTTGAAGCGGGGTTTGGTCAGCAGCGGCGAGGTTGCTGCGGTGATTTCGCCGGCGGAGGCTGCCACTTCGAGTAATTGTTGTAAATCGATCTGCGCCTCGACCACATCGGCCAGCTTATTAATTTTCTGCGTTGCGCCATATTCTTCATAGCCAGGGATCAAGCCCAGGTGACGCTCATTCAATTCCAGTGCCGGATTATTTTCGATGGCGCCGAGGAAGGGTATGTCGGTGTAATGTTCCACTGCGGCGCGCAATTTCGACTCGTGCCGCGATCCCCCTGTGCGATTGGCTATGACACCGGCGATGCGTACCTCCGGGTCGAACACCTGGTAGCCGATCAGCAGGGGCGCGATACCGCGCATGGTGCCACGCGCATCCACCACCATGATCACTGGAGTTTTCAGCGCCTTCGCCATTGCGGCATTGCTATTGCTGCCATCCAGGTCGAGCCCGTCGTGCAAACCCTTGTTGCCTTCGATGATGGCGATATCGGCCTGCTGGCTGCGCAGGCAATAGTCGTCGATGGTTTCCTGCTCGCCGGCGATGAAGAAATCCAGGTTATAGCAGGGATTATTCGAGGCCAGCCCCAACCAGGCCGGATCGATGTAATCCGGGCCCTTTTTAAATGGCTGAACCTTCATGCCGCGTCGCGCCAGTGCGGCGCACAGGCCTATGCTGAGCGTGGTCTTGCCTGAGGATTTATGCGCGGCGGAGAGATACAGCGAAGCCATCAGCCGTCCACCTCGGGGCCGAGAATTTCCGGCAATATCGGCAGTATGCGCAGACCCAGCAGGGCGATTAACAGCGCCGCGGACAGTCCACCCAGACCCAGCAGCAGCTCTCGCATACTCGGGCTGTAGGCATTGATGACGCCGTCGTAAAAACTGCTTTCGACGATGTAGCCGGGGAAAATATTGAGCGGGAAAGCCTGGCCACCGATGATGATGATATACAACTGCGCAAATGCACCGATGAGCACCAGCAGGCAGGCCAGCACCAATAGGCGGCGTGAATCCTTCAACGCAGGGGTATAGATCAACAGCAGCGGCAGCAGGCTTCCAAGACCCAGCTGCACCACCCAGAAGAGGGCGGCATAAGGCTTTCCATCGAGCAGGATGAAACGTTCAAAGTCATGGTTCTGGCTGCCATATAGCTTGGTCAAATGAAACAGCAGTACAAAATACAAAACCGCGCAGCCTCTGCAGGTGGCTGTCTTCGAGTACGCGTTTATCCAGATGATAACTGAGCATCAACAGTAGAATGGATATGGCGAGACCAAAGGCGAAAGACATGGCGATGAACATGGGTGCCAGCAAGGCGCTGTCGTAAGCCTCGCGCGCCACGATGAAGCCGAAGATCGAACCGGTACCCGTGGTGAGCAACAGACGCCAAACGAAGGCGAGGGTGCCGGCGGGTCTGCTCCAGCGGTGCATGCGTCGCTCCATCATCAGCCACAGGTAAGCACCGACAATGACGATGAAACCGATATAGAGAATGATATTCCAGGCGAAAATCGACTTGAAATTGTAATAGGTCATGGCGACGATCAAGCGATCCGGGCGCCCCAGGTCGAGTAGCAATATGCTGAGTCCACCGACCAGCAGCGCGATAGCGACTATCGCCGAGAACCGGGCCAGTGGTTTGTACTCCTGCTTGTCGAATACCGAGGACAGCGAGGCCAGGTTGAGCGCGCCGGATGCTGCCACGATCAGGAATATGGCGAAAACATGCGGCAGCCCCCAGACGATCTGGTTATTCATGCCACTGATGTGGTGGCCTGCGACATCCAACTGATGCGCGGCGAAAATGCCGACAATCAAGAGCACAAACAAGCCGGCCAAAAGCCAGCGGTATGGCATGGGCGCAGATCTTATTTCGGCATAGCGCGGATTGATCATAGGCCCTGGTACCTCAGACCCGGGTTCAGACCCATGTCGGCGCGCAGTTTGCTGCCGCCGAGTTTGCGCAGACGTTGTGAAATTTCGCTGTCCGGATTATTCAGGTCGCCGAACAGAATGGCTTTTTTGCCATCTCGGTTGACCGCCTCGGCGCAAGCGGGCACTGCGTTTTCGCCATCTCTGTCGATGCGATGCACGCACAGGGTACATGATTCCACGGTGCCCTTGCCACGTGGCGCTACTGCCAACTGGTCTTTCAGGTTTTCATGGATGAACGAGCGTGCCTTGTAGGGGCAGGCGATCATGCAATAGCGGCAACCAATGCAGGTGTGTTTGTTCACCAGTACTATGCCATCCGCGCGTTTGAACGAGGCACCGGTAGGGCAGACATCGACGCAGGGAGGATCCTCGCAGTGCTGGCACATCATCGGCAAAAATTTTACATGGCCAGATTGTTTGTCGGTGAGTTTCAATTTTCGTATCCACTGGGCATCGGTTTCATTGGCGGGTGGCTTCCAGCCGTGTTCGCGCTGGCAGGCGCTGACGCAGGCATCGACATCGGCTTCGTCGAGGGCGTTGCTATCGATCAGCATGCCCCAGCGAACCTGGGCGCTGGCCGGTTCGTCGGCAGATTTTGCCCGCGCAGGCTGATATAGCATGATGCCCGGGGCCACGAGCGTGCTCGCCATGGCCGCCGTCGCCTTGAGGAAATTCCTGCGCGTCGAGCGAATTTCAATATTGTCCAGTTCAGTCGACACCAGGTTTTTCCCTGTACTTGTTTATTAATGATTTTGCCGACAATCGTCCCGAGCTATAGGGCCAGTTGCCAGTCGCCATCGAATGCAGCGGTTGATCAGATAACTGGCTTTGCTCAAGTGACTCCAGTCCACGGTCGGCATGGCATTCGAAACAGTCGATCTTGACGCTGGTGTAGAGGTGGCAGCCGGCACAGAAATGCTGCGGATCTTCGTAGCGCACAACTTTTTCGCTATCCGCCGGATTGTGGCAATCGATGCAGCCGACAAGGCTGTATTTTTTGCTGCGTACGCCTTCGATGACGGTTTCGTCACGTTGATGCAACAGGAACTGCATATGATTTTTGCGCATCACATCGACCGGTTCGACGCATTGCTGGGCATTCTTCGGTGCTTCCGGTGCGGGTATCGCGATACTGCCAAAGCTGGACGCAGATTCGGCAGCCGACAGGCCAAACGGCATCAGTACAAATACAAGCAAAAGAACTAGCGAATACTTCATGCTGCGTTGCTCTAGTGGTCGCCCAGCGCCATATCGATATAGCCCGTCGGGCAGACGTCGGCGCAGATATGGCAGCCTATGCACTTCATATAATCGGTGGCGACATATCGGCCCATGGTTTTGCTCTCCTTGGGTACGCGGTAAACCGCGTCCTGCGGACAGTAGATGACGCAGTTATCACACTCGAAGCACATGCCGCAACTCATGCAGCGTCCTGCCTCCTTGATCGCCTGCTCCTCGGTGAGGCATTCGACGCGCTCGCTGAAGTCACCCAGCACGGTTTCCGAATCGGGACCGGAAGACTGTCGCAGATTGCGCTCTTCGTAGTTGAAGTGGGCGAGGTAGAGGCGCTCGGAGGATATGATTTCGTTGGCTGATCGGTCTTCGTAGTTGTGCACAGCGCAGCTGGCTTCGGCGGTTCCCCAGATACCCTCGTGCTCGAACTCTGTAGGCGACAGGTTGGTCTCCTTGAGCTTGGCGAGCAGGTCGAAATGGTGGACATCGACCTTCGGACGCTTACTGAAATCCTTGCCACCGAGAAATCGCTCTATGCTGTCGGCTGCGACCGAGGCATGGCCAATAGCGGTGGTCAGCAAATGCGGACGGATAATGTCGCCGGCGACGAAATGGCCCGGTTTTTCGGGTATCTGGTAATACTTGTCAGCATCGATCAGCTTGCGTTCGTTACCCAGCTCCTCTATGCCTTCGAGGTTACCGCCCTGGCCAATTGCGGATACGATCAGGTCGCATTCAACGGTGAATTCACTGCCTTCGACAAGGCTGGGAGCGCCGTCTTCGATGGTACATTTGGCCAGTTTCATGGCGATGGCACGGCCTTTGTCATTGACGATGATCTCTACCGGCATGACCCCGTCGAGTATGGTCACACCTTCGCGCAGTGCATCTTCAACTTCGTGTTCGGTTGCGGTCATTTCTTTTTTCGGAAACAGCGAAGTCAGGGTCACTTCGGCGCCCTGACGAGCGGCTGCGTAGGCCGAATCATGCGCGGTAAAGCCACCGACCACGTACTCGGTCAATTGATCCTTTGGCAGGGCATCGATTTTTCCGAGGCGGCGCGCCACCGATACCACGTCGATAGAGGTGTCACCACCACCAACGCAGATAACCCGATCGGCGGTTACCTTGAGGGCTCCCTTGTTGAAGGCTTCGAGGAAGGCCACGCCGGAGATACAGTTGGGTGCATCACCATGCTCCAGCGGTAAACCACGTCCGGACTGGCAACCGATTGCTTCCAGCGATATGTCGCGGCCGACGCGTGTCGCCATGCGCGTAGTGATATCACCCATTTCCAGGATACGGCTTATTTCATGGTCGAGAAATTCACGCGGCGTACGGTAGCCGGGTATGCCATAGCGGAACATGCCGCCGAGCTCGTCGTGTTCGTCGATGATGGTGCTGGCGATGCCTTTGCGTCGCAGTTGGTATGCCGCGGCCAGTCCGGCCGGCCCGCCACCGACTATGGCAACCTTGTGCTTGCCCACCGCTGGATTGTCGGCAAACTTGAATGCATTGTTTTTTGCTGTATCGCCGATGTATTGCTCAACTGCGTTGATGCCGACGAAGTCTTCGACCATGTTGCGGTTACAGCCCTGCTCGCAGGGGGCGGGGCAAACCCGTCCCATCATCGATGGAAATGGATTCGCATCGGTTGAACGACGAAAGGCGTATTCCTGCATGCTCACGCCTTCGGGTGGTTTCTCGATGCCTCGAACAATATCGAGCCATCCTCGAACATCCTCACCAGACGGACAGCTACCCTGGCAGGGAGGGGTGCGGTGCACATAGGTCGGACACTTGTGGCTGGTATCCTCGTTGAATATATTTTCGCCCTGGGAACGCCAGCGGTTCACCCCGTCTTCGTAAATCCTGAAGGTAAGTTTTCGGTTTACTTCTTTTTCTGACGCTGCCATTGGGAATCTCCGAAATTAAAAATCTAAATACTAGTTTTCGTTACTGAGCACGATCGCATTGCTGACCAGCTGGTGCACGCTGACTACCTGATCCATTTCGAAACCGTAGTAGGGCAATACCTTGCTGAACTGGCTTTTGCAGATGGCGCATATCGCTGCCATGTGGGTAACGCCGTGCTCTTCGACGACCTGCTGCAAGGCTTCCATGCGCGGCAGTGCGCCCTTGACGCGCAGCTCTACCAGGTCGTCGGTTAACAAACCGCCACCGCCACCGCAGCAAAAGGTGCCTTCCTTGATGGTGTCGCTGGCCATGTCGTGGAAATGGTTGCAACTCGCCTTGATGATTTCGCGCGGGATAATGAATTGCCCGCCCGGCATATCGCCCATGCGCGAGCCGCGCGACACATTGCAGGAATCATGGAAGGTAATAACCTTGTCATCGTTGGCCGACTTGTCCAGGGTGAGTTGATTGCGCTGGATCAGATCCCAGGTGACTTCGCAGATATGCTGTGGCACCGGGTAGTTCTGGTCGAGAAAATCGAAAGGGCCGGCGAGAGTGTTGAGGAAACTGTAGGCGACGCGCCAGGCGTGTCCGCATTCGCCGAAGACGATGCGCTTCACACCCAATTCCAGTGCTGCCTCGCGCACCCGCAGGGCCAGATTTTGCATGTTTT
>CAXBMV010000097.1:0-8486 GCA_963976575.1 uncultured Gammaproteobacteria bacterium
TAGGCCGCGGCGAGGTATTCGATCTCGTCTTCGGATAGTGCCAGGCCAAGTTCGATATTCGCCGCCACCAGTGCAGCACTGCCCTGCTGCAGAGTATCGATTTCGCTCAAGGGCCTCGGCTGGTGGCTTTGGAACAGCTGACCGCAGTCTTCCAGTCTGGTGCACACCGCTTCGGTCATGCGGTCGTGCAATAGTCCTGTCAGCAGGTCAGCGTCGACCTGATCGCATTCGAGACTGTAAAGCACACCGCGTTCTATGCGTCTTATCGACTTAAGACCACAGTGATGGGCAATATCGGTGGCTTTGCTCGCCCAGGGCGAGATGGTCCCGGGTCGCGGGATCACGTAATAGTCATCGCCGTCGACCTGCTGCTGCGTCATCGCAGGGCCGTAATGCAACAGGTTATCGAGGATTTCGCGTTGGCTCGCATCGAGAGAGGCATCGCCGAGGTCGATCAGGTGGATATATCGACTGCTCAGCCCCCTGACTTCTATACCTGCCTCGGAAAGTTTCCGGCGTAGTTTCTGTAGCCGGAATTCAGATAGGGCCGGACTACCGGGAAGACATAGCATCGGGTATATGTCGCCAATTGGGCTGGGAAAAGGAGCGCAAATGATAACGGAAAAGCACTAGGGCTCCAACACAAACCCGGGCACTCATGGCTTTTTTTACCTGCCTGGCGGCACAGCTGCCATCAACTCGGGGGCTTATCCGTCCTGAACTGGGAAATCTGCACCTCGGTGCCGTAATCGGCATAGTCGCCATCGGTGCGTTTGCCGCGAAAGCTGGCCCATTCGATGCTGTCATAGGCCGGCGGCCTTGCACTGTCGATCACGCTGGGTAGCGGGCTAATCCTGCAGCCCGCCGCCGGGTTGAAGAAGAATGGCAGGCTGTAGCGATCGCGGTTGTGCATGGCCAGGCCGCGATGGATCGCAGCCTTGTAAATGTCGTTGGACCAGACCTGCATCATGTCACCGGTATTGATGACCATGGCACCCGCCGTCGGCGTGACGTCATACCAGTAGCCCTCGCGGTAAACCTGTAGCCCGCCGACGTCGTCCTGCATCAGCACGGTGAGCGCACCGGCGTCGGTATGATGGTGCACACCGAGGTCGGCGTCGTCGCGGGGCTCGCAATCCGTGCCGGCCAGCGGGTCATTCACCGGGTAATAATTCAGGCGTAAAAAGCCGGTATGATTGCCGTCGAAATCGGCGTGCAGAAAACGCGCTGGCAAATCCAGTCCCAGACAAAAGGCTTCCAGCAGGGTCAGCGACAGGCGGCCGCAGGCGTCGAAGTAGTCGCGCATGTTGCTGGTAAACTCGGGCCTGCCCTCGGGCCAGCGATTACTCTGCTGGTAAATCGGATCGACACCCTCAGACGTGAAATCAAAGATTTCCTTCTTGTCGCGCTGGTTCTTGGTCAACTCATTGTTGTAAAAACCCCAGGGATTTTCCTTGCTACGCAGTATCGCCAGTTTTTCCTGCAACGGCGCCGCAAACAGCGCACGCGTCTGCTGCCACACACGCTCGATCAAATCATCGGCTATACCGTGATTCACCACCTGAAAAAAACCCCAACTCTGACAGGCGCTGGCGATGGCCTCTATCGCCGGCCTCGCCGCCGCAGATTCGGCGTCTTCGAGCAGGCTGGAAATATCGATTACAGGCACCTGGTCGGCAGGCGCTGGCTGCGCCGCTACAGGGTGCCGGTCGAGATCGTCTGCCAGACTAGCCATTGATCATCCTGCTCCAGTTTTACAAAGGATTGAGAATAAGGGCTGATCCCGCCCTGATCAACGATTTTCTGGCTCGTGTCGGCGAGCCGGTTTAGAATCCCGCTTCAGCCAAAAACAAGAACAGACCAGGTACCACGTATGCACGAGCCGATATTCAACCCGGAGGATTTCAACGCGCTACGCAAGCCTTTGCTCGAGGCCAGCACTTTACCCGCGCATTGCTACACCGAGGCGGATTTTTATCAAGGTGAAATGGACAAGGTTTTTCTCGATCACTGGCAATACGTCTGCAGAGAAGAACAGATCGCCAAAGCCGGAGATTTCTTTTGCCACGAGGGCGTTGGCGGGTCGGTCATTGTCATGCGCGCTGACGACGGGCAGACCAGGGCTTACGCCAATAGTTGTCGTCACCGTGGTTCGCGCCTGCTCGATGGTAACGGTAGTTGCAGGCGCATCGTCTGTCCCTATCACAGCTGGGTATACGACCTCGATGGCCTGCTGCTGCGCACTCCGGGCATGGATGGGGCTGTCGATTTCGATGCGGCCAGTTTCCCGCTACTGAAACTACCATTGCAAAGCTGGGGTGGGTTTGTCTTTATCCATTACCGCGAACCGAAGCAAGCAGTTGCCGATTACCTCGGCAGCTTTACGCAGAAATTCGCATCGCATAACCCTGTTGCCATGCGCCATGTCGGCAGCCTCGAGTTCGATATCGCCAGCAACTGGAAGCTGCTCGCCGAAAATGCGCTGGAAGCCTACCACACCGGCAGCGTGCATCGCGATACGCTGGGCGCGCAGGATGCAGTCCCGATCGATCAAGGCAGCAACTGGACCGGATTGTTGGTGCAGGACGAAAACAGCGTTGCCACCTTGCGCGGTGAAAACAAGCCATTTGCACACATAGAGGGTCTGGATGAGGAAGCTCGTAATGGCGCCTATTTCACCCTGCTCTACCCGTCCACCCAATTTGTGTTCGCACAGGACTGTATGTGGTGGCTCGCCTTCCAGCCACTGGCGGTGGATCGTACGCGCCTGCAACTGGGTGCCTGTTTCCCGGAGGCGTCTATCGCCAGGCCCGACTTCGAGGAAAAGCTGGCGCTTTATTTCAAGCGCTGGGAACTGGCCACGCGCGAAGACAATGCGATTTGCGAAAAGCAGCAACAGGGCCAAATCTTCGATCGCCCGGCCGGGCGCTTCGCTCCAGCGGAATTCGCCGTGCACGCGTTTTCCAACTGGCTCATCGACCAGCTCTGCGCTTGATTCGATTGCATAACGCCATACCATAGGGATACCTAACCGAATTCATGCTTATCAAAAATAGAATACTGGTGCTTTTCGCGCACCCCTCGCAACACCGTTCCGAGGTAAACCTGCCGCTGCTAAAGACTTGCGCGGCTATGGAACAGGTTACCGTGGTCGACCTCTATGCCGAGTACCCCGGGTTCTGTATCGATATAGAAAGAGAGCAGCAACGCCTGCGCGAGCACGACGTCATCGTCTTCATGTTCCCGCTCTACTGGTACTCCACGCCGGCGATACTGAAGGAATGGCAGGACCTGGTGCTGGAATACGGTTTCGCCTATGGCCACGACGGCAATGCATTAAAGGACAAACTGCTGCTTTGCGCGATTACCGCCGGCGGCAGCGAAAAAGCCTACCAGTGCGATGGCTACAACCACTTCTCGATCCGCGAACTGCTGCGACCTATCGAACAAACCGCCACCCTGTGCCACATGACTTACTTGCCACCTTTTGCACTGTTCGGCGCGCGTACCGCGGTTGAGGAAGGCAGAGTCGAGGCACATGCACATCATCTCGGCTGTGCATTAAACGCGCTCGCCAATGGTGAACTGGATCTCGAACAGGCCTGCGCGGCACGGGTGCTGAACGACTGTATTCCAGACGAAGCGGGTGAACAGACATGACCGGTTATTTCATCCAGGCCTTTATTTACCTCTGCGCCGCGGTCGTCGCGGTGCCGCTGGCCAAACGTTTCGGTCTCGGCTCGGTACTCGGCTATCTGGTTGCCGGGGTAGTCATAGGCCCGGTGATCGGTCTGGTTGGCGACGAGACCGAAACCCTGCAGCACTTCGCCGAGTTCGGTGTGGTGATGATGCTGTTTCTGGTCGGGCTGGAAATGGAACCGCGCATGCTCTGGTCGATGCGCAAACGCCTGCTCGGCCTCGGCGGGCTGCAGGTGACGCTGACTACGCTGGCTTTCATGGCGATCGGCCTGATATTCGAACTCGACTGGCGTATTGCGCTGACGGCAGGCCTGGTGTTGGCGCTATCCTCTACCGCGATCGTGCTGCAAACCCTCGGAGAGAAAGGCTTGCTCAAAAGCGAAGGTGGGCGGGCATCCTTTTCGGTATTGCTGTTCCAGGATATCGCCGTGATCCCGATGCTGGCGCTGATCCCGCTACTGGAACTGCCCGCACTGGCCGAGGCCGCCCGAGCCCTCGGCGAACAGGCCGCGGCCGACGGACACGGCGATCTGCTCGCCGGATTGCCCAACTGGATTTACGCGATGGTCGTGCTCGGCGCCATCGCCAGCGTGGTACTCGGCGGTTTTTATCTGAGCCGCCCATTGTTTCGTTTCGTTGCCCAGTCCGGGCTGCGCGAAGTCTTTACCGCGACCGCATTGATGCTGGTGATCGGCATAGCGGCGTTGATGAGTCTGGTCGGCTTGTCGCCGGCGCTGGGCACCTTCCTCGCCGGCGTGGTGCTGGCCAACAGCGAATTTCGCCACGAGCTTGAATCCAATATCGAACCCTTCAAGGGTTTGTTGCTGGGTCTGTTTTTCATCACCGTCGGTGCCGGCATCAGCTTCGATGTGTTATCCACCAATTGGCTGCTGGTTATCGGCATTACCCTGGCGGTGATGCTGACCAAGGCAGTCATCGTTTACTGGCTGGCAAAATGTTTTTCGGTGCACTACGCCAATCGCTGGCTGGTCAGTCTGAGCCTGGCACAGGCCGGCGAATTCGGCTTCGTGCTACTCGCATTCAGCACGCAAAACAATGTACTGCCCGAAGAGATTTCCGCGTTGCTGTCGCTGGTAGTAGCGATTTCTATGCTGCTTACCCCGGCACTATTCATTTTCTACGACAAGCTGCTGGTGCCGCGTTATGAAAAAGCGCAACCGCAACGCAAGCACGACCTGGTCGAAGAACGCGGTAAGGTACTGATCGCGGGTATCGGTCGTTTCGGGCAGATCGTCAACCGCCTGCTCATCGCCAACGGCATCAGTACCGTGGTACTCGACCACGACGCCAAGCAGGTCGACAACCTGCGCCAGCTGGAAGTAAAGAGTTATTTCGGTGACGCCACGCGACACGACTTGCTGGAAACCGCCGGCATCGCCGAGGCTGAGCTATTCGTCATCGCTATCGACGACCGCGAGCGCACCGTGGCGCTGGTGAAGCATTTGAAAAGCCATTATCCCGCTGTGTCATTACTGGTGCGCGCTTTCGACCAGGTGCACTACTACCAGCTGAAAAAGGCGGGCGCCGACATCATCGTCAAGGAAACCTATTACTCGGCGCTGGATCTCGGCTGCCAGGCACTGGTTGAACTTGGCTTCCATCCGTTTCGCGCCGAGCAATTGAAGAATACTTTCGTCACCACCGAGCAGGCCAGCAGCGACGCCATGTTTGCCAGCTGGGACGCCTCCACCGAGAGCGGCATGAGCCCCGGTTATCGCGAATTGTTCATGCAGCAGGAAGCCGAGATTCGCGCGGCCATGCAGGAAGACCGCCACGATAGCCACAGCCACAGCGAGCGCGGCTGGACGCCGCCGCCGAAGGGCTATAGCGATGATTTGGCCGCAGAGAGTGACGATAGTGAAAAGCAGCCAGGATAGTTGTTAAGAGTATTGCGATGAAATCAGGCTTAGTCCGGCTTCCGGCTGGTAACACCAGGTCCGGGATAGTCGTCGGCAAGGGATAGCGCGGCGCCTTCCAGCGCCGCGTAATCGGTATCGATCACATAGGTCGGAATTTCACGCAGGTAACCGGTAAACCTGCCGTGCTGCTCGAAACGTTCGCGAAAACTCGAAGCAATAAAAAAATCCATTATCCTGCGCACTATGCCGCCACCGATGTAGACGCCTCCCCTGGCACCCAGCGTCAGGGCGAGGTTACCGGCGACGCTGCCGAGGATGCCGCAGAAAAGGGCCATGGCTTCCGAGGCCTGCTTGCACTGACCCTTGATCGCCAGGTCGGAGACTTCAGCAGGCTTCAAGCTACGGGCCTCACCAAGGTCGAGCGCGGTGATCGCCTCGTAGAGCAGCGCCAAACCAGGACCGGATACCAGGGATTCGGCGGAAACGTGATCGAGCTTTTTGCGTATCACCTGGATGACGTCGAACTCGCGTTCATTCAACGCTCCATAAGATACATGCCCGCCCTCGCTTTGCAGCGGCAGCCAACCGCCATTCACCGGCATCAGGCCGGAAACGCCCAGCCCTGTGCCGGGCCCCAGGACCGCCTTCGGGTAAGCAGGCAATGCTTCACCACCGCCTGTCTTGATGCACCGATCTTCGCCCAAACCGGGCAATGCCAGCGCCAGCGCGGTGTAATCGTTGAGCACTTTCAAATAACCAAGCCCCAGCGCCTCGCGCGTTTCCTGCACGCTGAAACGCCAGCTGTGGTTTGTCATCGCCAGGCGATCCCCGCTAACCGGCGAAGCCACCGATATGGCGGCGCGATGCAGGTGGATCTCGCCAAGCTGCGACAGGTATTGCCTAATTGCATCGATCAGGGTCGGGTAATCCGTGCAGGCCAGTTCGCGAATTTCACTGAGATTTCTGTCAGCGTCGCCGACCAGCGCAAAACGCGCGTTGGTGCCGCCTATGTCGGCTACCAGGTTATAGCCCTTGTCAAGCATGCCATTGTTTCCTGTAAAAGTTAGCCGGGGCAGCCGAAGCTATCGACTCTTGCCGACCCTGTTCGGCGGCGAAGCTGGCGTTTTTACCAGTTTTAGTCGATTTGGCGATATCTGGAACTCCGGCCCGCGACTCAGAGCGACACCTACTGCGAGCACGTCGATAATCGCCAGGTGCGCCATACGCGACTTAATCGGTGCATAAAAATCTTCGTCTTCGAGCGCATTCATCGGCAGGCATACTGTTGCCATCCTGGCCAGGGGTGATTCCGCGGCGGTGATCGCGATGACGCTGGCGCCAGCTGCCAACCCCAGTTCGACGCTGGAAATAATATCCTGGGTATAGCCGCCCTGAGAGATGGCTACAATGACGTCGCCGCCGCCTAACAGAGATGCCGATACCGATCACCGGAACGCCGAGACGGAAGAACTTGTGCTGGGCATCCTGGGCGACAATACCCGAACCACCCAGCCCGTAAAACTCGATACGCTCAGCCGAGGCCAGCAATTCGATGGCCTGCCGGGTCGCCTGAGCCGGCAAGGCATCCCTGGCCTTGATCAGGGATGAAATGGCGCTGTCGAATACCTTGTTCACCAGGTCAGGGGTACTGTCTTCCGGCGACAGCGGGGTTTCGGCGAAATGCGCGCCGGTCGCCATGTCCTGTGCCAGTTGTAATTTGAAATCCTGGAAGCCGCGGCAATTCATGCTGCGACAGAAACGAATCACGGTGGGTTCGCTGACCTGCGCCTGTTTTGCCAGCAAGCTCAGCGGAATACGCACGCTATCATATGGGCTGGCGAGCACGACCCTGGCAACCTTTTGTTCGGCGCGGGTCATGTGGGGCAGCCTCGCTTCCAGTTCCTTCAGCATTGACGACTCCCGGCCGGCACAGGCTGGACAGACGCGCTGCCCGGATGGAAAACCGATTGACTCGAATGCGCCAGGTTAAACATCTTCGAACCAACGCGTACCCGACTTGCGGATGAGCTCGTTGGCTGCCTCCGGACCGGCACTGCCGGCCGCGTAGGGAAACAGGGTTTCGTCGGCGGTTGCTTCCCACTCTTTCAATATCGGCTCAACCCATTGCCAGGCCGCGTCGGATTCGTCGCGGCGCACGAATAAAGTCTGGTTGCCGCGGATCACATCCATCAACAGTCTTTCATAGGCTTCGAGGTGGCGTTCGTTATTATCTGCCAGGTCAAGATTCAGCTTCACCGGCTTGAGGATATTCTTGTCCCCGGCCTGTTTGGCCATCAGGTGCAACTCGATCTTTTCCTGTGGCTGCACCCTGATGTAGAGGCGATTGACGCCACTAACCCCGGCTTTCACCGGGAAAATGGAATGGGGCAGTGAGTAAAAATTAATCACCACCTCGCTAACATGCTGCTGCAGGCGCTTACCTGTGCGTAGATAAAAAGGCACGCCGGCCCAGCGCCAGTTATTGATCTTAGCCTTCACTGCGACATAGGTCTCGGTGCTACTGTTGGCGGCAACCCCCGGCTCCTCGAGGTATCCGGGTACCGCGTTGCCGTCGACCGTTCCCTCGCTATATTGACCGCGTACTGTGTATTTTGCCACCGACTGCGGCGTAAACGGTTGCAGCGAACGCAGGACCTTGAGCTTTTCATCGCGTACGTTGTTGGCATCCATGTTGATCGGCGGCTCCATCGCAACGATACAGAGCAATTGCATCAAATGGTTTTGCAGCATATCGCGCAGGCTTCCGGTGGAATCATAAAACTCACCGCGGCCTTCGACACCTATCTGCTCTGCCAGCGTGATTTGTACATCGCGAATCTTGCCCTGCTTCCACAGCGGCTCGAAGATCGAGTTGCCAAATCTCAGCGCCATCAGGTTTTGCACCGC
>CAXBMV010000098.1:0-8476 GCA_963976575.1 uncultured Gammaproteobacteria bacterium
TTCAGCGCCAGCAGGTTAATACCGGAAACGACGATATTGCGTCGTAGTAGCGCGGCCTCCAGTGAATCCCTGCCGACGCAGGCGGCGATTACGGCCAGATGTTCCTGCTGGATCAGAGTCACCTGGCGTGGACTGTCTGCGCTACCGCTGAAGCGGTCGCCTTCGAGCCCGCTACCGATATTCACCTGCACCTGCTGCAACGCCACCATGCTTGCATCGCGCGCCGGTCTGATGCCTATCCATTCGACACGGCCGATCTGCGGCAGGCAGTTCAGTAATTGTTGCATCGGGGAGGGGTCAGTCATTGTTGTTACCCGGTAGTGCCAGGCAGGCGGCAAACTGCATCGGTCAGCTTATTGCGCCTTGCGCCTCATTTCTGGCATTTCGTCGTATTCCATCAATTCCGCGCCGTGGTAAACCAGGAAGTGGCGTCCCTTGGCGCGTGCGATCAGCGATTTCCAGCCCCATCGCGGTAATACCGGAGCGTGATAGCAATACCGGAATGCCCATCAACGCCACCTTGATGACCATTTCCGAGGTCAGGCGGCCGGTGGTGTAAAACAGTTTATCGGCGCCGCCGAGATCGTTCAGCCACATGTAACCGGCGATCGCATCGACCGCGTTATGGCGGCCGACGTCTTCGATGAATTGCTCTATGCCGAGCGCGTCGCTGCACAGCGCACAACCGTGCACCGCACCGGCGCTTTTGTAGATTTCGTTGTATTCGTTCAGTGAGTTCAACAACGCATAGATCGACGACTGCTTCAGATGCGGTTGCTGCAACTGGATCTTGTCTATGTTTTCCATCAGATCGCCGAACATAGTGCCCTGGCCACAACCGGTGGTTACCGTTTTGCGGCTGAGTTTGTCGTCGAGGTCGGCGATTTGCTGGTGCGTGGTAATCGCCACCGACTCGGTTTCCCAGTCGACCTGTATCGCCTTGATGTCTTCGATATTGTCGACCATGCGCTGGTTGCGCAACCAGCCGAGGATGAGCAGTTCGGGGTGATTGCCGAGCGTCATCAGGGTGACGATTTCGCGTTTGTCGAGGTAAATGGTGAGGGCGCGTTCGATAGCGATGGAACCGTCGACCGGCTGGTTGTATTCGTTTTGTGCGACCACGCTGGCGGTGGCCTTGAGGCCCGCGTTGGTCAGTTCGGGTAAGCGACGCAGCGCCTGGGAGGACATGCTATCCCCCGGTCAAATTCATATGGCGCAGCAGTACGGTTTGCGAATTATGATTGAAGTCGTGACCTTTCGGCTTGATTTGCATCGAGTCGATGATGGCCTGGTTTAGCGCTTCTGTATCACCGGGGTTAGCGCGCACGACGCGGCGCAGGTCCACCGAATGCTCCTGCCCGAGGCAGAGCAACAGGCGTCCTTCGACAGTGAGGCGCACGCGGTTGCAGGCTTCACAGAAATTGTGGCTGTGCGGCGAGATGAAACCGACATGGGTAGCCAGGTCTTTGATCTGGAAATAGCGGGTCGGTCCGGCAGTTTTCTTGGTCGTCGGCAGCAATTCGAAATGCTGTTCCAGGTCGGCCTTGATCTGGTCGCTGGAATAATAGGCGGCAGCACGGTCGTGGTGCGTGTTTTCACCCAGAGGCATTTCTTCGATAAAACTGATATCGATAGCGCGCTCGATGCAGAAATTCACCAGGTCGTAGATTTCGTCATGGTTGTGGTTTTTCAGCACTACCGCGTTCAGCTTGATCTGTTCGAAGTCGCAGGCGATTGCCGCTTCGATACCATCCAGTGTCTTTTTCAACTCGCCGACGCGTGTCATCGAGTGAAAGCGGTCTTCGCGCAGCGTATCGAGGCTGACGTTGATGCGGGTTACCCCGGCATCCTTCAGCGGACGCGCGTACTTCTTCAGCTGGGTTGCATTGGTAGTAAGCGTGAGATCGCGCAAGGCTTCGATTTCGCCGAGATTGCGAAATAGCTGCAGGATATTCTGGCGCACCAGCGGCTCGCCGCCGGTAATGCGAATCTTGTCCACACCGAGGCCGATGAATGCGCGGCCGATGCTTTCCATCTCTTCGAGCGTAAGCAACTGGTTGCGAGGCACGAATTTCATTTTTTCCGGCATGCAGTAAACGCAGCGCAGATCGCAGCGGTCGGTGGCCGACATGCGGATGTAATTGACCGTACGACCGAAACGGTCGATGAGTTGATGTTCTGGGGCGGCGTTAGGCATAGTCGCGCTATTCTAGCAATGTTCCTGGCAATTAGAAAACACAGAATTTATAGGTTATTCAATAAAAAGACTGCATCTGTCATTGCGAATGGCCGCTTGCGGGTTCGCGACAGGCAAATATTTTTCATTGCTCGCTAAATCGATATACTAGGCGACCGAATTTGAGAATCAAATCATGTTGGCAGCTGTCTCAGGAGCATTCGAGAAACCCCCATTTCATGGCCATACGATGCCGGGCAGAAAGCCCATGCATAGGCTGAATGGGCTTTTGCGGCAACAGTTTGGTAACGCTCGGGGTTGCAGGTCGTGACTTTTCGCATCGCCTGTATCCAGAACACCGCGACGCGCGATATCCAGGCCAATGTCGACTGGGTTTGCGCGCGTATCGACGAGGCTGTTGCCGAGGGCGTCGATTTTATCGCCCTGCCGGAAACCGTTGGATTGATCGAACCGGTAAACGAGCAGATTCCCGCCAGCACTTTTAGCGAGGCCGATGACATCGGCCTCGCCGCGTTTCGCCATCGCGCCGAGCGGCACCGCGTCATGCTGCTGGTTGGCTCGCAACTGATCCTCGAACAGGGCAAGATTTTTAACCGCAGCTTCCTGCTGGACGAGCAAGGGGATATCCTCGCCCGTTACGACAAGCTGCATATGTTCGATATCGAACTCGCCAATGGCGAGAGTTACCGCGAGTCGGATGCGATCACACCGGGCGACAAAGCCGTGGTGGTCGACACCCGTCTCGGCAGGTTGGGGCTGTCGATCTGTTATGACCTGCGCTTTGGCGCGCTTTACCGCGCACTCGCCCAGGCTGGCGCGGAAATGATCAGTATCCCGGCCGCGTTCACGCAAACCACCGGCAAGGCACATTGGCATACGCTGGTGCGGGCACGCGCGATCGAAACCGGCTGCTTTATCATCGCACCCAATCAATGCGGCCATCATCTCGATAAGCGCGCCTCCTACGGACATTCGTTGATTATCGATCCCTGGGGTGAGGTGCTCGCCGACGGCGGTGCCGAAGCGGGGGTTATTTATGCCGATATCGACCTCGCAAAAGTGCAGCAGGTGCGCGATCGCATCCCGGCGCTTAAAAACGAACGTGCCTTCAGTATCGAAACTAATCAATAGTGTGTTGTAGTAATCATGGCTGAATCTTCTGAAATCGTCTTTTACCCGGGCAGGCGTCGACTTGTTCATATCGCCTTGAACATCGCCCTGGCGCCATTGTTGCTCTACCTGTTGAGAATCTGGAGCTGGCCACCCGGCGCGGTACATTTAGGCGTATTTGGCATCACCGCGATCATGGGTTTCAGGTTTTTTCGCAGCAGGTCAGGTAAACCGCGCCTGCGCTTCGACGATGCCGGTCTGCACTACAAAACCAGCTACGCGGCCAGCGCCATTCGCGGCGTCAAGGCAGAGATCGGCTCGATGAAAATCTGGGTGGAAGACGAGCAGGGATTGCACGAACACCTTATTAACCTGTGGTGGGCAAACCGTGACGATATGCAGGAAATCGTCCGCGTTGCCAGCGAGCGTTACGGTTTGATGGACCAGGCCAGCAGCAAATAAAACAAAGCGGCGCGGCAAGGCTATGCCAGAATTCTGCATTAATCTTGATTGCGTCGAACAGCCCTGGCTGTGGTAGTCTTTGCAGCCCGATACCAGAGTCTTTATCGATGCGCCCTGTTTGCAATAATCACCGGCCATGAATGAACTCGAATTAAAGGATTTCGATGAGAAACTGCCCGACCAGCTGACGCTGTCGGTAATCATGTCGAAAAAAGCCTCCAACCACCCCTGGGCAGACTTCGAATACCAGGCCGTGGGTGTGCTGGTTTCCGAGGGCAAGGATGACGAAGCGCTGCGCCGTATTTATCAAGACGACGAAGTGGAGCATTTCCTCGTCGATGGCCTGATCCTGCGCCTGCATGTCGACGAGTGTGAAAGCTACTACCACAATATGATGTCGCCACAACCGAGCTGTTTCATCGTTGCCGAAGAGCCCGAGCAGGCGGGTGAAATGCCGCGCCCCTACCTGGTCAGCATGAGTTTCGACGAGGTGCATTCCTACCTCGAGGGCGACCAGCAGGTTTACTCGGTGGCAGTACCGGAAAAACTTTACCAGTGGGCCGAAGCCTTTGTGCTTAACAATTATGTTGCCATCAAGAAAACCAAGCGCAAGTTGAAAAACTGGCACCAGACCGAAAAGCCCGGAAAGTCATCGTCATGAACGCGGATAAACAGGAAAACCCGCTGTCGCGCTGGTCGCGGCGCAAACTCGAGGCGAAACAGGCCGAAGCGGTGAAGCCCGTCGAGGTAGCTGAGGTCGACACCGCGGAAATGGTCGAAGTCCCGGTCGAGGAAGCGGTAGTCCTGACCGATGCCGATATGCCAGACCTGGACAGCCTCGACGAGCATTCGGATTTCACTGGGTTTATGTCGCCCGGGGTCAGCGATAAACTACGCAACCTGGCATTGCGCAAACTATTCAGTGGATCTGAATTCAATATCCGCGACGGCCTCGATGAGTATGACGAAGACTATACTTTTTTCGAGAAACTCGGCGATATAGTCACCTGCGACATGAAGCACCATATTGAAATGGATGAGTTGCGAAAACGCGAACAGGAAGAGGAAGCAGAAGAGGCGGAAAAAGCCGCTGCCGCGGCAGAAGATGAGGCCGAAAGCGACGACCAG
Source organism: uncultured Gammaproteobacteria bacterium (assembly GCA_963976575.1). Lineage (GTDB taxonomy): Bacteria > Pseudomonadota > Gammaproteobacteria. The sequence goes on from CAXBMV010000098.1 coordinate 4,898, forward strand.
GCGGAGTCCGGGGAAGCGCCTGCCGAAGATGAAGTTTCCGAGGAAGACAGGCAAGCAGATGCGCCTGCGACCGAGGCCGCCGCAGTAATCGACAACAATAAAGCAGGCCTGGATCAGTCCGGGTCAATGCCAACCGCGACCAAGCAACAGCAGATAAAAGAATCATGAGTAATGAAAGTGCACGCCAACTTGCTATAGACGCTTTTGCCGGGATCAAGGTGGTTCCCACCAGCCTGATCACTTATCGTTCCGCCGGAATGGTGATCGCGATCGGGGAGCAGCAGCAACTCGAACTATGCGATCAATTGCCCGAGGGGATTAGCATACAGAGAATAGCCAGCGGTGCGGCCGGCCTCCGTATTGAGGTCAGCGGGCATCTCGGCGCCTTTGAAATCAGGATCGAGGATGGGCAGGGCAAGATCAGCACGCACAAGGCCGATGCGGTTCTGGACCTTCACCAGACGGCATTGTTGCAGCGCGATATGCTGCCGCCAGGCTATTTTCACCTGACAGCCGACAGCTGGGATGCCGTTGCGCTCGGCGAGGAGTTGCAGGAGCTGGCCGGGGAATTCGAGAAACCGCGCTATTTCGAATACGACGCTTCGATTTGTGCCCACGGCGTGAATGGCAAGATTGCCTGCCGCCAGTGCATCGATGCCTGCCCGGCCGAGGCGATTACCAGTCTGGTAGAGCGTATACAGGTCGATCCCTTTCTCTGCCAGGGGGGTGGCAGCTGCGCCGCGGTTTGTCCTTCCGGAGCCATAACCTATGCCTATCCAGGGATCCGCGACCAGGGCAAGCGACTGAAAAAGATGTTGCAGGTTTACCATGCCGAGGGCGGCAGGCAGGCCATGGTCCTGTTTCATCCGCAGAGTGTCTCTGTCGAGGACTATTGCGCCACGCATGACAATTTGCTCGCGATCGAAGTCGAAGAGCTCGGCAGCGTCGGCATGGAGCTGTGCCTTTCCGCGCTGGCCTACGGTGCCAGCCAGGTGCTGTTGCTGGTCGACGATCAGGTGGCGCCGCTTTCCCGCAAACAAATGGAAGCTCAACTGGACTGGGTAAAGGCGCTGATAACAGGGCTCGGTCTCGACCCGGCACGAATCAGCAGTTTCAGTAACCCCGACGCGATTCCTGCATGCGACGCCACACAGGTGATCGAAGCGGCAATTCACGACATGCCCGATGACAAGCGCAATGCCATTTTTCAGGCGCTGGATCACATCGTCAACTGCCTCAAACCAGCGCAACCGGTGGTAGATCTTCCTCGGCCCGCACCATTCGGCGAGGCCGTGATCGACGCGCAAAAATGCACGCTGTGCATGGCTTGCGTCGGCGCCTGTCCCGGTCGCGCCCTGCAGGATGGTTCCAACCGCGCCGTGCCGGAAGTATTTTTCCTCGAAAACAAGTGCCTGCAGTGCAATGCTTGCGTATTGACCTGCCCCGAGGATGCGATTGTGCTGAAACCGCGCATGCTGTTCGATCACGAGCTGCGCAACCGCGCGAGGTCACTGAATAGCGACACGCCGTTTGCCTGTATCGGCTGTGGCAAACCGTTCGCTCCGACTTCGGTGATCGCGAAAATGCAGGATAAGCTGAAGGATCACTATATGTTTGCCAATCAGCGCGCGCTGGACCGGCTGAAAATGTGTGAGGATTGCCGCGTCGTCGATATAGTTGACGACCCCGAGGCGCTGGGCGGCCAGTTCGACGCGCTGCGCAATTTCCGTGATTAAAAATGTCCAAAAATGATTTGAATAGTGGTAATATTCCCGATCAGGTTGGGATGTAGTGCGCCTCGCATTCGAGGCTAACAAGATTCGGAACCATGACATTACAAGAACAAATAATAGATAGCGGCAAAGCCGACACCTACGGGTTAACCCCCGGCGCAGCCTTGGCAGAGCCCGAAATTGATCAGGAACAACGCTACCGTGCCTCTGCTTATGGCTTGTTGGCCGCGTTGTTGCGCGCGCCTGCCGAGCAGGATCTGCTCGATCATCTTTTACAGTTGGCCCCACTGGAAACCGACCTCGACGACGATTTGTCTATCGCCATGAAAGCACTGGCGCAGGCAGCGACGACAGCCGACCCGGAGCTGCTCAAAGACGAATACCAGCTGCTCTTCATTGGCCTGGGCAAGGGCGAAGTGGTTCCCTACGGCTCCTGGCATCTAACTGGTTTCCTGATGGAGCAACCGCTTAGTGATTTGCGCGATGCCTTGAAGCTACTCGGTCTGGAACGCAGCGGTGATACCCATGAACCCGAAGACCACGTTGCCGCACTTTGCGAAGTGATGGCGGTACTGATCAACGACGCCGCCAGCCTCGATCAACAGAAAGAATTTTTCAAAAACCATATGCAAGCCTGGGTGAGTCAGTTTATGGCTGACCTGGCGAATGCTGAATCCGCAGCCTTTTATAAAAGCGTGGCGCGGTTTGGCAGCGCATTTATCGAGCTTGATAAAGCTTATATGGCAATGCAGACATAAGGCCGGATGAGCGAAACTATTTACCCCGTGGAGGATGAAACAGTGAAAGACAAGACTCAACAAGCAAACCAGGAACGAAGAGATTTTATGAAAAAGTCCACCCTGGTTGGGGCGGGTGTAGTTGCCAGCTCTGTCGCAGGTATCGAGACCGTGGCCGCCGCGACAAGCGATAAGGCTGAGCCGGTCGCGCAAAAAGGTTACCAGCTTACCCAGCATGTTCTCGATTATTACAAGTCGACCACGATTTAACCGGGGGATATCAAGATGAAAAAACTCAGCAAAGTCAGTAGCAGCGTCGGCAAGGTCGAACGCAATAGCAGCGATACCCCGGTACGCGATGCAATCAGTCGCCGTGCCTTCCTTAAAAACTCCAGCCTGATGGCCGGCGGGGCCGCACTGGCCACCACGGTGGCACCGGTGATGATGAAAAAGGCCGAGGCTGCGGTATCCACGGGTGGAAAAATCACCGAAGTCAGAACCGTGTGTACTCACTGCTCGGTTGGTTGCGGCATCATCGCCGAAGTGCAAAACGGCGTATGGACAGGTCAGGAGCCGGCTTTCGATCATCCTTTCAATAAGGGTGCGCATTGCGCCAAGGGCGCTTCGATCCGTGAACACGGTCATGGTGAGCGCCGCCTGAAGTATCCGATGAAACTGGTCAATGGCAAATGGCAAAAGGTTTCCTGGGAAACAGCGATCAATGAAATCGGTGACAAGATGCTGGAAATCAGGCAAAAGTCGGGTCCCGATTCGGTTTACTGGTTGGGTTCTGCCAAGCACAGCAATGAGCAGTCTTACCTGTTCCGCAAGATGGCAGGCATGTGGGGTACTAACAATGTCGACCATCAGGCGCGCATCTGTCATTCCACCACGGTAGCCGGGGTAGCCAATACCTGGGGTTACGGTGCGATGACAAACTCCCTGAACGATATCCATCATTCGCAATCGATACTGATGATCGGTTCCAATCCGACCGAAGCTCATCCGGTAGCGCTGCAGCATATCTTCAAGGCAAAGGAAGAGAATAACGCGCCGATAATTGTTATCGATCCGCGCTATACGCGCACCGCGGCGCATGCTGATCATTA
>CAXBMV010000099.1:0-8427 GCA_963976575.1 uncultured Gammaproteobacteria bacterium
GTATCGGGATTTGAAAGTTGCGATGCGGGTGGCGCCGAAATCGACTTCGAGGTTGATGTAATGCCCGGGGTTGGTGAGGATGAAATCCAGCTGCCCCTTGTTGATCGCATGAATAAAATCTTTTTGGGTAAGCGGCACAATAGTAAAGCGATGGGGGGTGACCTGCCTGGTCAGGTAATCGGCGGTAGGCTGCCAGCGATGTCGCGTCTGGCTATGCCCGCTGTAAGCCAGCACGCCGATTCTAATATCTTTTGAACTGCCATCATTGGCGCCAGACTGACCTGAAAGGCCAAGTGCAAAGCAAAGCAGTAGCAATAAAAAGACTGGATTAATACCTCGACACACGACTGGATTACCCAGGGAATGACTCGAGCACTCATGTATATACTTTTACAGGCTTGCCTACTACACCCCATAATGGGTAATCCCGGTTACGAGGCTGGGCTGGATAATTCAGTCACCCGGGGAATTGACATGAGATACCAATCGATTTCCAGCTTGTCGCTCGACTGCCAGCGTTGCTAGAATCAACCTTGATCAATGTAAGAATAGAGATGAGCGACTCGCTCGGGACCCGGACTTAATGCCACATTCCACTTATATGCCCGAAAAAATGGGTAGCGCTACAGTCTCGCCTGTCGGTAATTTTGAGGCTGGCTCCTATCAGGAATTTACGCTGACCTATAATGCGGGCCATTTCGGTATTGATGATACCGGTTCGTTGAAAATCGTTCACCGTTTTGCCTCGGACATGGGCCGACCCCAGTTCGACAAACCAGGCGCCGCCAACTACGTTTCTGTGGAAGCCAGTAACGGCGCTATCCTTCACGTCGAATACGACATGAAGCGCAATATACGCCCCTGGGATAAAACCCTGTATATCAAAGTTGTGCGCGGTTTCCTGCGCGAAGGAGACCAGATTATCGTGCGCTTCGGAGATCGCCGCCAGGGATCTCCGGGCATGCGCATACAGACTTTTTGCGAAGACAGTTTCGAGTTTCGTGTGCTCGTCGACGCCATTGCTACTTACAACTACGTCGAACTACCCGTGCAGCCATTTATCACCATAGTGCCGGGGCAACCGAGTTTGTTTAAGGCGATATTGCCGACACTGCGTCGCGTCGGTGAACGATTCAGGCTTTGCCTCAAGAGTGAAGATCGCTGGGGCAATCCATCCAATCTCTGCGAACAGACTTTCCGCTTGAACAGCAACCTGAAGCTTAGCGCCCTGCCCGATTCGATCGCGTTTAAAGCCGGTGGGTTTGCCTGCATTGTGGAAGACCTCAGCCTGCAGCAGGCAGGTGATCTGGTTATAGAGTTGATCGATAGCGAGGGACAGGTCGCGGCACGCTCCAACCCCTGCCGCTTTGTCGACGAGAGTCAGCTGCTGGCCTACTGGGGGGATTTGCATGGCCAATCCGAAGAAACCATAGGCACCAATTCGGCGCGAGATTTTTACCTGTTTGCGCGCGACAAGGCTTTCCTCGATGTCTGCGTCCACCAGGGCAATGATTTTCAGATTACCAGCGAGTTCTGGGAACATTTGAATGAGCTTTCTGCCGAGTTCACCGAGGATGAACGCTTTATCGTGTTCCCCGGTTGGGAGTGGTCCGGCAACACCGGACTGGGCGGCGACAGGAACGTATTGCATATGCACGAGGGGCGCCCTATTCACCGCTCTTCGCACGCACTGGTGGATGACCTGTCAGACATCGACAGCGACGCAACCTCAGCCGCCGACCTGTTTCACGCGCTGCAGGGTGAAGATTGCTGCGTATTCGCGCACATAGGTGGTCGATATGCCGATATCAAGGTAGCCCACGACGGGTTGCTGGAAAAATCCGTAGAAGTCCACTCCGCATGGGGTACTTTCGAGTGGTTGATCGACGATGCCTTCGAGCAGGGTTATCGCGTGGGTATTGTGTCCAACTCGGATGGCCACAAGGGCCGGCCCGGTGCTTCGCATCCCGGCTCGACCAAGTTCGGTGCCTACGGTGGCTTGACCTGCCTGCTGGCACCCAGTTTTACCCGCGCAGGCTTCATGCAGGCGCTCAGGCAACGCCATCATTACGGTACCACCGGCAGCCGCGTCGTCCTTAACACCACTGTTCAATTCGATAATAAGGCAGAATTATTTTCCGACGACCCCAGGCTCGCCGGGGTGACTTCGCAGATGGTGGATAACGCAATGATGGGCGATATATTGCGCTGCACAGATACCGAGGTCGATTTTGAGGTCGATCTCAATAGCAGCTCACCGGTGGAAAGAATAGACATCCGCAACGGCCGTGAAACCATCGAGGTCTTCAGGCCCTATCAGGAAACAGACCTGGGGCAACGCATACGCGTGATATGGGAAGGCTCCGAATATCGGGGACGCGGGCGTGAAACTGTCTGGGACGGCTATGCCGAACTCAGCGGCAACCATTTCGAATCGGTAAAACCGATCAACCTGTATAACCTCGATAATCGTTTCGAAACCAGCGAGCAAACCCGCCTCGACTGGACCGCATTGACCACCGGTGGCTTCGGTGGCTTTGAAATGATGCTCAAAGACGGGCTATCCGGCAGCCTCAAAATCGACACCGCGCTGGTGCAGGAAGAAATCAACATTAGCGACATAGGCCGCGACGAACTGGTGTTTGAAAATGGTGGCATAAACCGGCGTATACGCGTGTTTCGGCTGCCCGATTTCAACCCGCATTGCAGGCTCAAATTCAAACGTCGCATCCAGTTAAATGCCGACCAGGATAACGCCATTTACCTGCGTATTACCCACGAAGACGGGCACTATACCTGGTCGAGTCCGATTTACCTGATTCCATGAGTGCCGATCCCTTTGCGCTCAACCCGATAACGCCTGCGCTCGGCGCCGAGGTCACGGGCCTCGACCTGAACACTATCAGCGACGCCGCGTTTGATCGGCTTTATCAACACTGGCTCGATAACAAGTTATTGATTATCCGTGACCAGAACATAGACATGCCGACAATGCTGCAATTCAGTCGCCGCTTTGGCGACCTGATGGTCCTGCCATATATTAAACCCTTGCCGGATTACCCCGAGATTATTCGCGTGTTGAAACTGGCAGACGAAATCAAGATGGGGGTATTTGGCGGCGACTGGCATTCGGACTTCAGCTTCCTCGGCACCCCGCCACAAACCTCGATACTCTATGCCGAGGAAATCCCGCCGCTGGGTGGCGACACCTTGTGGATTAACATGGCGCTGGCCTGGCAAACCCTGGCGCAGGAATTGCGCGCATTGCTGCACGACAAGTTCGCAATACATGTCGGGGCACCCTACGGCGTACAACATGCGCCGGCTCAACAGCAACAGTTCAAGGGGTCTATAGCGATCGAACGCAATAACCCCGAGGCCGACCAGGAAACGCGCCACCCACTGGTTTGTCGGCACCCGCAGACGGGCGAGGAAATGCTTTTTATAAACCCGACTTATACCACTCGAATCGATGGCATGCAGGCAAACGAGAGCGATCAGCTGCTACGGCAATTGTTTACCCATTGTAATCGTCCCGAGTTTGCCTGCCGGATACGTTGGCAGCCCGGCAGCATCGCCATCTGGGATAATCGCAACACCATGCATTACGCGGTTAACGATTACGATGGTTACCGACGCTGCCTGTATCGAACCACGATAAAAGGCGAGGTACCGCAGCCAGCCAGCACGCAGAATACTTGATAGGCAAATAGCCTGCCAACATAGGTTTTATCAGTATTTTGTGCTACTTTTAGAGCCAACTTGTTGCATAGTATTCACCAAACGCCATGAGCGAAACTAATTTGGATTCTTCCGAAATCAATCTGGAGGGAGTCGATGACTCCACCAACTTCCACGATGATGAACACGTCAAAGTCGAACATATTAATTTCGAGTTTGAACAGGTAAGCAAAATTCGCGGCCTGTACCGCAGTACCACGGTATTCAACGACAACCATTGCTACCAGTCGATCAAGAACAAACACGAGCGCAAGTACAAATACCGCATCGACCTCGCCTATCTGGACCCCAGGCCATTTCGTCGACGCATGATTGCCTGGAAATGGTTATATACCAGTCTGGCACTGCTGGTGCTGGACCTGACCATAGTGCTTGCGGGGTGGTTCGATACTTCCTCGATCAATTTTCTCGGGCTGTTTCTGGGTATCTTCGTGGTGTCTTTGATGACGTTACTGGCATTTTTCCAGCAATCTTACGACAAGGTTTTATTCCGCAGCCAATACGGCAAGATACGCCTCATCGAGTTAATCAACAATAATCCCGACAAGGCCAGCTTTCGCAGCTTCATTGCCAAGTTCATCATGCAGATCAACAAGTCGAAGACGGCAAAGAATATGTCACAGGACAAGTTTCTCGCCAATGAACTCAAGGAATTGAGGCGTCTAAAGGACGAGACCGTAGTACACAATGCTGCATACGAAAAAGCCAAACGATTGATCTTCAAACACGAAGCCTTCAAGTCGACCTGAATTTCATTGCACTGTAGTTGACCCTGACCTGTTACCGGGGCTATAGATTCGTGTAATATACGATCTTTTCTGCGATACCCCGATGCAACTCGAAGCCTTAACCGCAATTTCTCCTGTCGATGGCCGTTATGCGGCAAAAACCGCAGCACTGCGCCCGCTGTTTAGTGAATATGGTCTGATTTATCACCGCGTACTGGTCGAAGTGCGCTGGTTACAGATGCTCGCAGCACACCCCGGAATCGCTGAAGTGCCCGCCTTATCTGTCGACGCCACCCGCCATCTGCAGGACATAATCGACGCATTCGATCCAGAGCAGGCGCAAAAAATCAAAGACATCGAGAAAACCACGAACCACGATGTTAAAGCTGTCGAGTATTACTTAAAGGATAAAGTCGCAGACAATGCAGAGTTAAGCAGCGTTTCTGAATTTCTGCACTTCGCCTGCACTTCGGAAGATATCAATAACCTGTCGCACGCACTGATGCTTAAATCCGGGCGCGATCTGCTGATACCGCTGTTCGAAAAACTGATCGACAGCATCACCGCGATGGCGCATCAGCATGCCGATGTTGCGATGATGAGTCGTACCCATGGGCAGCCCGCCTCGCCGACCACACTGGGTAAAGAAATGGCCAACGTGGTCTACCGTCTTCGCCGCCAGCAACAACAGCTGGAAAGGGTTGAAATACTCGGCAAGATCAACGGTGCGGTAGGTAATTACAATGCACATTATTCGGCTTATGCGGATCTCGACTGGCCATCGCTGGCGCAGCAATTTGTCGAATCATTGGGTTTGGACTGGAACCCCTATACGACACAGATTGAACCGCACGACTATATTGCCGAACTGTTCGATACCCTGGCCCGCCTGAATACCATTCTGATCGACTATAGCCGCGATTGCTGGGGTTATATTTCGATCGGTTACTTCAAGCAAAAAACCGTCGATGGCGAAGTCGGCTCGTCGACCATGCCGCACAAGGTGAATCCGATCGACTTCGAAAATGCCGAGGGTAATTTCGGTATCGCCAATGCGATACTCGGGCATCTTGCCGAAAAATTACCGATTTCCCGCTGGCAGCGCGATTTAACCGATTCAACGGTATTGCGTAATCTCGGTACAGGTTTCGGCCACATCCTGATCGCACTGGATTCGTTGCAGCGCGGCATCGGCAAGCTCGAAGTCAATCAGGCCGTGATCAGCGCCGATCTTGAGCAAAACTGGGAAGTATTGGCGGAACCGATTCAGACCGTGATGCGACGTTATGGCATCGATCAGCCCTACGAAAAACTGAAAGCGCTAACTCGTGGCCAGCGTATCGACGCCGATACCATTCGCCAGTTTGTCGAAACGCTGGAAATGCCAGAGCAGGCGAAACAGGAATTGATCGAGCTGACACCGGCGAAATACATAGGCAATGCTGCCGCGCAGGCGCGCAAGATCTGAGTCGACAATATGTGGCAATTGCTCAATCTCGATAGCGAAACTTTTATTCGCGACTACTGGCAAAAGAAACCCTGTCTGGTACGCAATGCCTTTGCTAATTTCGAATCCCCGGTGAGCCCTGAAGAACTCGCAGGACTCGCCTGTGAAGAAGACGTGCATTGCCGTCTGGTCATGGAGAAAGGCGGTGAAAGCCCCTGGCAACTGCGCTACGGCCCTTTCGAAGAGCAGGATTTTCTCGACCTGCCGCAAGGGCATTATTCGCTGCTGGTATCCGAATGCGAAAAATGGTTTCCGGAACTGGGCGACCTGCTCGACCAGTTTCGCTTCATCCCGGACTGGCGTGTCGACGACCTGATGATTAGCTACGCGCCACCGCAGGCATCGGTGGGTGCCCATGTCGATGAGTACGATGTCTTCCTGTTGCAGGCCATGGGGCAACGGCGTTGGCAATACAATGAAAAGCCACTGCAAAATCCGCAGATCATCCCCGGGCTGGAGTTGTCGATACTGCAGCAATTCGAAGCCGACGTGGAAGTGATACTCGATCCTGGTGACATGCTCTATCTGCCCCCGGGCATAGCCCATCACGGTGTCGCCGTAGACCACTGTATGACCTACTCGATCGGTTTTCGCGCACCTAGCGCGGCAATGGCGCTGGATTCATTCGCGCTGGAACTTGATCGTCAGGGGCTCAGCAACAAGCGTTACGCCGACCCCGGGCTGGAACTGAATCGACATCATGGCGAGATCACCGACAATGAAATCGAAGCCTTCAAAGCCCTGGTGCTTGATCTACTGACACAGCCCGCGGAATTGTGGCGAGATAGCGTCGGTAAACTGTTAAGCGACAGCGCCGCGACACCTCCCGGCGACGCCGACCAGCCGGTCTATATTTCCGATTTGCAGGCCTGCGCCTGGATTCGTCATCCGGAAACGCGCATGCTGTTCAACGAGCAACCGGATAGCATCCAGTTTTACTGCAATGGCCAGGCCTATATCCTCTCCGCAGATGGACAGATTCGCAGCTGTATCGAAGAACTCTGTGCGCAGCGTGAATGGTCGCAGGCATTGATACACCGTTGCATCGCCATAGAGGAATTACAGACGCTGCTAAGCGCTCTTGCACAACGTGGGGCAATCTTGCCGCTTGAAGATTGATTCGCAGCCAGGATCTATCATTCAAGCGAGTGGATCGCTTACTCTCAGTCGCTGTTTTGTTTTACGCGAGCACTGAAAATGTAATAGACTCGTATCGATCAGCGCGGGAAAAGCAGTCAGAAGCTGATCTGTATTTAGTTGAATAACACTATTTATCAAAAAGTTATGGATGAAACTTCAAGTATATTGTTATCCGGTCGCAGTGAGGCATGCGAGGCAGCAAAGACGCTCATACTGGCAGCCTCTCAGCGGGTATATATCTATAGCCAGCGCCTCGAAAGCGATCTCTACAACGACGTTGAAATTTATAACCATCTATCCCAACTCGCCAGCGAAAACCGAAAATCCGATTTTCGCATCATCGCCCACGATACCCGAGTGGCAGCCAATCGGGGGCACTACCTGATACACCTCGCGCAAAAGCTGCCCTCCTTCGCGCAAATCCGCACGACGGTCACGCCTGCGCAGCGCCAGTTCAAGGAAAGCTGGTTACTGGTCGACGATGGTGCTCTCCTGCGCCTGCGTAATCTGGAACGTTACGAGGGATACTACGAACTAGACAACAAGCTCGAAAATCGATCTTATACCGCCGAATTCCTCGAAGCCTGGGAAGCCTGCCAGGGCGACCAGAATACCCGTCGTTTAAGTCTGTAATTTCCCCGACAGTCAAATTACAAATCGTCATCCCGGAAACAGCACAGCTGTTATCCGGGATCTCCATGCGAATGTCGCGATAGCCCCGGGAGATCCCGGACAGGCGCTGCGCGCCTTCCGGGATGACGGTTTATTCTAAGTTTTAGGACCATTCGGCTTAACGCCTTTCTTGGTTGTCATCCCGCTGCGCGACCGCGGGATGCAGCGTAGGCTGAACACTTTCCCGACATGCACTCCCACCCCATGCCCCGTTTCCCTATGAATCGGAATCCCGACACTCCAACGAACATACCCATTATCACCACATCAATTGCCTCCATCACCTTATTCAAATGAGGTATCATTTTCCGCGCTGCCCAGGATTTTCATAAGAGGCAAATAAAAGGGGTTCTATGCTGGTACACATCTGGTTTGGGTTTTTCGCCGCCTCGTTCATCGCGGCAATTTACCAGTGGCTGGTTCAGGATCGCGGAGAAATCTTCAGCCTGTTGATCCAGTCCACCTTCGATATGGCCGCGGTTAGCGTAGAAATCGCGATCGGCCTGATCGGGGTGCTCTGTCTGTGGTTGGGCCTGTTCAAAATTGCCGAAAATGCAGGTCTGATCCAGCTACTGTCGCGTGGTCTGGAACCACTATTCGTCAAACTAATGCCAGATGTCCCTCGAGGACACGCTGCCC
>CAXBMV010000100.1:0-8411 GCA_963976575.1 uncultured Gammaproteobacteria bacterium
GCTCGCCAGTGGGGCCGATTTTGTATTACTGGGCAGGCCGTTTTACTACGCGATGGCGGCGATGGGTGCTCCCGGCGCCGCGCATATCATTGAATTGTTGAACGCCGAATTAACCTGCGCAATGGCGCAGTTGGGTTGTGCCAAAGTGATCGATCTGCGCGAACGCCTGCACTAATTGACGGGGTATTTTCGTGTTTTAATCCACATTTCCACCAATTCATGAACTATAAGTAGTTTACTTTCGCATTCGAATTCATACTTGACCCTCCGTTAAACTTAAAGCAGTATGTTAAAAAAAGTTCTCAAGTAGTTGTATTTGATGCTAAATATCTGTATCGGTTTGCTTGCTGAGTCGAATAACGGAAATAAAATCGACACTGAAGTGGACAGAGCGGGTTTTTGAAATTAAATATTTGTTGACGACGTTAGCGCAAGTCGCAGAGAGAGAATAATGGAAAAGAGGTCTTATTCGAAAAGCCTTCGTGGCAAGATCACCAATCGCACCCTGTTTATTGGCATTTTGCCTGTCTTGCTGGTGGGACTTTTTTCATGGTTTAGCCTGACCAGCCTGACTTCGACTGCCAATATACAACTCGACAAGAGTCGCAACGAGTTACTCGATTCGGTAGTCGGAAATAATCTCAGCACGACTGCCGCGCGAATCGTCAATCAGCTGGACACCTTCATGCTGGAAAGGATTTCAGACGTTGTCGTCTGGGCCTCCGCGCCTATCGTCTTGAATGCCGCCAAGTTGGCTGCTGTCGAGCACCAGAAAGCCGGTTTGGTTGGTCTGCCCATCGACGATGTCGAGGCGCGTTTCAAGGAGCAGAAGAGTCTGGACGTATCACCCGCGTCGAACCGCTTCCTGATCCAGCAGATCAGGCGCTCTTCGCATTTCGGCGAAGTCTTTTTCACCGATAAGAATGGCTTCAATACCGCCTTGACCAATCCGACTTCGGATTTTGTTCAGCGCGATGAAAACTGGTGGAAGACGGCATGGGAGAATGGCATTTCCGTTGGCGAAGTCGAGTTTGATGATTCAGCCAATATCTGGTCTATCGATATTTCGGTACGCATAGATGACCCCGTTTCGGGTAACAGCCTCGGCGTCATGAAGGCGGTGCTGGGCGTGAGTCTGATTCAGGCAGTAGCCGATGCCGGTGCCAGAGATATCAACGGTGGCACAGTTACCGTGATTAACTCGGGCGGACAGTTGCTTGCCGAAACCGAGAGCAAGCATGCGAAGAACCGCATCATGGTCGATTCGGTGAATTTGCGTAATAGCAGCGATGCTGCAATCCAGCAGGTGTTTTCCGCCAAGAGCCGAGGCTATGTTCTCGGTAGCGGTCAGGTGATGGGCTTTGCCAAGTCGGCGGGTGCAGAAATGTACCGTACCGTGGTTAGCCGTTTCCCCGGGTTTAACTGGTCGGTACTGGTGCAACAACCAACCGCAATAGCCTTGGCTCCGATCGCCGGGCTGAATTCGGTGCAAAAGAGCCTGCAGGCATCGAAGCAGCAAATGGTCATCATTCTAGCCATTGTTGTTATCCTCGTTTTCATACTGGCTTTTTTCGTGGCCGGAATGCTATCCAAGGCGATTACGCGGCCGTTGCTGGATTTGCGCGAACTTGCCGATGCGGTCAGTAAGGGTGATACTTCGCGAACCATACAGGTCAACTCTGATGACGAAATCCAGGACGTGGCACAGGCCTTCGAACGCATGCGTACCAGCGTGTCGATTATTATGAAGCGGATGAAGGATTTGAAAGCAAAATAATGATTTCCCTGCAATCAGCAGTGCCTGGCCCGGCCGCGAAATCCTGTGACAATAACCCTTGTCGGTATTCGCCTACGACAGGATTAAACTTTCAATCAACCGGATCATCCAGTATCGTGCGCGAACCTGTTCATGATGCTGGTAGCAATTTCCATGGCGCAATCTCAGTTCGTCTCTAAATCCAGGCTGTACGAGCAGCTCACCCAGATCATTGAGGGTAGTGATACGGGATTTCTCACTATCCTTACCGACACCAATCGTTCGGTTCTGATTCGATTTTCCACGGGTTCGATAACGCGTATACATTGTCGCTCCAAGGAACTGGGTGAGGCAATTCAGGTGCTGGCCGAGTCGGCCATGGTCAAGTTTACCTACGCCGCAGCACCCGAGGATACAGAGCCCGAATTGATGCCGGCGGAAACTTTTCTGCAGTTAATCAATCCGGGTGGTGACCTCGACGCGTCCGGCACAGCAGGTCAGTCGGTTTCCAGCGACGGTATGCAGGTGAGCGATCCGGTAAAGACACAAATGCTGGAACTGGCGGTAGAGTTCATCGGCGTGATCGCGGAAATGATAGTCGATGAAGCTTTCGAGGATAATTCCAACGTCAGCAAGGCGATCGCCTATATCGCCGAAACAATCCCCGATCCGAATCAGTCGCAGGCGTTTCGCGACGCGGCGCGCAAACACTTTGCCTCGGTAGATCTGTAGGCAGGACTGAGTCCTGTCAAACCTGGTTGTTGCACGGCAACTGTCAACATTGGACGTAATCGAATCGATCAACTCAGTGGTTAGCCGCGGCCAACTCTTCCCGCTGGACGGTGGCCTCGGTAGCGAGCTGGCTAGTCGCGGCTACGATACCAGCAGCAGTCTGTGGAGTGCCGACTTAATCCTGACCCGGCCATCGGCACTGATCGAGGTGCATCGCGCATATCTTGATGCCGGCGCGCGATGCATTACCAGCGCCAGCTACCAGGCCAGCCTGCCGGGATTACTCGGCCGGGGATTGAGCGAATCGGAGGCCAGGAGAGTGATCGTCGATTCGGTGAAACTGGCCTGCAGGGCGCGCGATGAATTCCTCAGGGATAACCCCGATTGTTGTTACCGACCATTGGTTGCGGCCAGCGTTGGTCCTTACGGAGCCTATCTCGCAGACGGCTCGGAATACCGTGGAAACTACGCAGTCTCGGATGCAGAATTGCTCGAGTTTCATCGTCCGAGACTGGAATGGCTGGATCAAAGTGGTGCCGATTTAATCGCCTGCGAAACCATGCCCGACCTGCGCGAAGCAATCCTGTTAAGTGATTTATTGAAAAGTCTGGCCACCCCGGCCTGGTTCAGTTTTTGTTGTCGCGATGAACTGAGTTTGCATGATGGCAATAGTATTAACAGTGCTGCGCAAGTATTCAGGAATCATCCTACGGTAGTTGCTGTTGGCGTAAACTGCGTAGCCAGTGAATTGATTAGCGGTCTGGTCAGGAGAATCAAGGCAGAGTTAGCTGATAAATGGATAGTGGTTTACCCCAATTCGGGCGAACAGTATGATGCCGGGCAGAAAAGCTGGTCTGGCGGGCAATCCTTGCCGCAGTGGCTTGACCAGTTGCAGGACTGGCGCGAGGCTGGAGTAAACCTGATCGGTGGATGCTGTCGGGTGTGTCCGCAACAGATTCGCGCACTGGTGAAAAATCTCAATACAGAGGCAGGCTAAAGAGTAAAAATGGCAAATTTGATCGATATAAAAAACCCCGAATGGTTGCGCGATGAAGAACTGCGCGAGCAGTTGCTTGCCTTTGACGGCGACGCTGATATCCGTGTGGCCGCCGATCCCGGTAATCTTGCCGAGATAGATATGATCACAGTAAGCACTTATATTCCGGGCGAAGCCTTGCGTTACCCCAACTTGAAACTGATTCAGAAAACCGGTGCCGGCGTTAACAATATTCTCGTCGATGAGCGCTTACCCGCGACTGTCGAGGTTGCCCGCCTGGAAGCAGCCACGTCCGGAAACGAGATGGCTGAATTCGCGCTCAGCTACGTTTTACAGCAGCAACGCCACCTGCGCGAGTACCATGCGCAGCAGGCTGAATCGCTCTGGCTGGGTTATGCCCCACGTGTTAGCAGCCGTACGCGGGTGGCGATACTCGGACTGGGAAGAATAGGTGAAATCGTTGCGCAGCGATTTATCGATAATCGTTTTCTTGTCAGTGGCTGGAGCCGCTCGGCAAAGCAGATAGCGGGTGTTGACTGTTACCATGGCGATGAAGGTCTGCTGCAACTGCTGGCAGATGCCGATTACATCGTCTGCGTGTTGCCTTCCACCCCGGAAACCCGGGGATTCATGGGTCGTCAAACTTTTCAGCGTTGTAAACCCTCGGCGCTGTTGATCAACATGGGACGGGGAGATCTGGTAAACGAGGCAGAATTGATGCAGGCACTCGACGATGGCTTGCTCGCGGGCGCGGTACTGGACGTGGTTTCCGAGGAACCCCTGCCGCCACAGCACCCGCTGTGGTTACACCCGAAGATTCAAATAACGCCGCATGTGTCGGGCTACCACCTCGGTGATGCCATTGCGGGAATCGCGGAAAATTATCAGCGCCTGCAATCCGGCGAACCACTGGTCAACCTGGTCGATCGAAAAAGAGGTTATTGACTATGGATGCGGCGCTGGCCCTGCAACAGCGGATTCACGCGAGCATACCGCTCAGTGCAGCCATGCAGTTTAGTATCGTTCAACTGAGTCGTGAATCCATCCTCGTTACCGCGCCTTTGGCGCCCAATGTGAATATTCACGGTACCGGGTTTGCCGGCAGTATTTATTCGCTCGCAGTGCTCAGTGGCTGGGCCCTGTGCAGCCATGGCATCGAATTACTCGGCCTCGATGGCGAACTGGTGGTGACCAAAGGGGAGATGCGCAATCGCTCGCCGGTTCGCGGCGAGATACGCTGTCGTACATCGATTTCGCCACTGCAATACGAGAAGCTGGAGAAAGATTTTTATAGAAACGGCAAGGCCAGGCTAAGCCTGCAGATCGATGTCGGGGAAGATAGGAACGCGGTGTTGCAGGCCAGCTATGCAGTGATAGCAGCTGAGGAGCCCGGGCGCTCGTCCAGCTGACTCGCCAGTCAACCCGGAAGGGTTAAATCCAGCGTCTTACGCTGTCACGGTAAGCCAGGTATTCCTGGCCAAATTTTTGCTCCAGATACTTTTCTTCGCGCGATATCACCAGGCGCTGTAACAGGTAGATCAGGGGTAATACCATGGCGATAACCCACCAGCTGTTGAGCAGCATTCCCGCGCCGGGCGTGGCGATGCAAAATGCGAGGTAAATCGGGTTCCGGCTGTAGCGATAAACGCCCCGCGTGATTATTGTCGAGGTCGGTTTCCAGGGTTCGATATGCGTCTTCGCCTGAAAAAATTGAAATGCCGTGATGCCTGCAATAATGGCCGCAGATGCGAGTAGCAGGATAGCACCCGCGACCGCTGTCTGTTGCGCAATCGGCAAGGCCAGCAACTGGTCGAGCAACCA
The DNA here is from genome assembly GCA_963976575.1 of uncultured Gammaproteobacteria bacterium. Lineage (GTDB taxonomy): Bacteria > Pseudomonadota > Gammaproteobacteria. The sequence goes on from CAXBMV010000100.1 coordinate 5,307, forward strand.
GCCAATAAAGATCAATGCCAGTGTAATCAATGGCGGGGGAAATTTTACCCCCGGTCCGTTTTTGTCAGCCTGGTCGATCATAGGTTGGTTCTATCACGAACCTCGCGGTCTTCCCTTGGGCAGTGGGCTGGCGCGGCGTCCGCTAAGCTTTTCGATTTTGCTGACAAACTTTTTGTCACCCAGTGCCCAGCCATGTAGCGTCGCCTCGGTAATGCTTTCCACCGTCTCTGTGCTCAGTTTGTTTTTAGATTGGTCGAGGTAAGCCTTGGCGCGCTCCTTGTCGGTGGCACCGAGAGCCAGGTATTCTTTGGCGGGGCTGATCATGGCTTCGCTCTTCGCCTGTGCATTGTGAGCAAAACTGCTCCAAGAATAGGCCTTCGGATTTTTCACCAGGCCCGCACGCACAGGATTCTGTTCGATGTAATGGCTGCAGGTTAACAGGTGACTTTTGCTCTGGATCACGGTGGCGCGATAGCGCCCTTCCCAGGGCGTGCCGACACCCGAGTGACATTCGTTGAAGTACTGGACGTAGTTGCGGCCCAGCGATTGCAGCGTACGCGGGATGCTGTCTTCTTTGCCCGGGCTTGCCAGAATGTGCACGTGATCCGGCATCAATGCATAGGCGTGAATCTTCAGGTCGTAGTTATAGGCGGCTGCCTCGAGGCAGTCGTGATAATACTGATAATCCTGTTGATCAAAAAATATCTGTAGTCCTTCGATACTTCGTTGAATGATGTGCTGTGGTTGATTCTTGATTTTATAGCGTGGAAGTCTGGCCATGTGAAATACTCGTTCTCTGCCCAAAAGTGAATCATAGCAATATTGCCAATCCCACCCCAATAGGTAATAGCAATCGGGTTAGACGGTTTTTGGCAACCTGAGGGTCTATGACTAGATATGATCTCGCGGTATCGCAATCTCCTCCCAGTCGCGTTGGTGTATCAATTCATCGCCTTCATAGGCGCGCACACAAGCCTTGATATAAAAATTTTCGGCATCGCAGCGCATTTCACTTTCCGCCTCGGTGCGTATGGACCAGTCACCTCGATGCATCCAGCAAATGTAACGACTCATCCCGCGGTAACTCAAAGGATCGGAGGCGGCAATAGTCCAGCGCTCATCGTGACGATGGCGGGTACAGAGTCCATGCCCGGGCATTTCTATTTCTCCGGTGTCGTCTATGACGCGGTAATGCGACTCGGTGGTCTGGAAATTCCTCTCTATCCAGCGTCGGCTCAAGCTGGGCTGGTTGACCTGATATTCGGGCAAAGGATCGGGATCTGTGGGTTCCGGCATATCGTAATTGTCACCACCATTGCGTACCGGCATGGTAATCACCGCATCCGGTCCCAGTTTTATTGTCGCCGTAACATTTTCCGGTGGTGGCATTATCATCGGCCAGTAGCTTGTCGAAATAGCGATGCGCATCTTGTGGCCTGGCATGAAACGATAGCCACATTCGTTCAGCTGAATCTCAACTGCTTCGAACTTACCCGGTATCATTGGCTCGGGATTCTCATTGCCGTTACGGTGTGCAAGGTTGATTACCCCCCAGCTGACGCGGGATACCGCACCATCGGGGTGAATGTCGTTGAGGCGCACTGCGATATTCCCCAACGGTTTGTCGATGCTGATATTCAGGCGAAGTTTCGGGCGACCGAGTATCTCGATCGGCCGGTGTAATTTGCCGCTATCAAAAACCAGCGAACCGGAATCGTCGCGGCGTTGATCGGCGGCCATCTCACCGTCGGGCTTGAGCGTGAAAAATTCACCGCAACTGGTACCGCAGTCCTGCGGCGACATCATCGACTTCTCCTTGCTCCTGCCGGGAATGTCGAGTAGCTGTCGATTTGGTGCGAGGTAATAGTAGCGCTTCCTGATCGATGTCGATGGCATAGTTTGTTCCGCCACCCAACGACCCGGTTCGATTTCGCGTCGCGCTTCGGGTTTTACATTCTCGGAAATATAGGCGCGATAAACCGGCAAGTCCTCTACCGCGTTTTCTGTACCCTTCAGCCAGCGGTCCCACCAGGCGATAGCCTCGGCGAGAAAATCCATGCGTGGCTTCGGCCAGGCGATGTGTGGATACTTGTGAATCCAGGGTCCATTGATCGCCTTGGCGTGCTTCAGATTAAAGGCAGCGGCTGGCGGCGCATTGATGTAACCGTCCGCCCATCCGGAAATAACCAGGGCAGGAATCTCGATATCGTCATAGTTTTCCCCTATCGATCCGTGCTTCCAATAGTCATCTTTGCGCTGATGCGATAGCCATTGTTGCAATGGGAAGGGTTGCGTCTTCAATCGGTGCAGCCAGTTTTCACGCCAACTGTCCCCGACCAGCTCGGGATCGGGAGGGCGCGAGGCGAAACACAACATCACGCTGGACCAGCTGAAATTGGAGTAAAGCATGCAACCATTTTTGTAATGTATGTCGTCGTTGTAACGATCAACCGTGGTGCCTATTGCGATGACCGCCTTGAGCGCAGCGGGTTTTAGCGCTGCCATCTGCATACTATTGAAGCCACCCCAGGAAATGCCCATCATGCCAAGATTGCCATCGCACCAGGGCTGTGCGGCGATCCATTCTATGACTTCAACGCCATCAGCCAGCTCGCGCGGCGAGTACTCGTCGTCCCAGTCACCGTCGGATTCACCAGTACCGGAAATATCCACGCGCACGCCGGCATAGCCAGCTTCGGCGAAGGCCGGGTAAGTGGCCTCGTCGCGTTGCGCGGTGCCGTCACGTTTGCGGTAGGGGAGGTACTCGAGTATTGCCGGTACCGGGTTTTTAGCTGCCGCCAGCGGCATCCAGATTCTGGCCGCCAGGCGTCGCCCGTCTGATAGTGTTATCCACTCGTTCTCAATCACTTCGAATGCTGCTTTCTTCATCTCACCTTACACCGCGTTTGCAGACTGGTATTTTGCCTGCCCGGGACCGGCTCAGGCAAGCGTGGAAAGCCGAAGTGTAGCAGGGATTACCGGCGCGGGCCTGCCTCTCGCAATGCCTGGCCTCGATCGGTGTCGGTATACTGTTCGAAGTTGTCGATAAACAGGCTTGCCAACTGCTCTGCCTTGGTCTGCCACTGTGACTTGTCGTCATAGCTG
>CAXBMV010000101.1:0-8405 GCA_963976575.1 uncultured Gammaproteobacteria bacterium
TTGTGTATCAGGTAAGTGTCACTGCCCTTCAGTTTCAGGTTTTTGAATATTTTGCGCAAATTCGGGGTAAATCCTACGCTAGCGTCGCTACAGCTTTTTCCGGGAACCATGATTCGTTTCGGCCAGTTAATATTGGATACCTTGCAGAAGGTAAATTTGGACGGGTCGGAGAGGTCGTACTCGCTAACAACCTGATTGTTTTCCAGGTATTGGACCTTGCCCTCGGCGTGATCGTAAATGTTTCGGTTATCCTTTTTGGTGTATATAGCTTTCGCAGTGATGGTGCCGTCGACCGGGCGCCCCTTGTCGTAGATCGCCTTAAATTCGAATGAATCGTCGTAGTAGACTCTGCCGTAGCCAACCTTGAAACCATTGAAGTAATTGGCAGTATCCCAGAAAACGCCCTCGTAATATTGCCGGGTGTCGTCGCCATGAAACAGGTCATCCTTGAAGCCGCCGATATAGACGCGTTTTTCTGCGGTCACCAGCTTACCCGGCCCCTGCTTTCTACCCGACTGGTCGAGCAGCCCGGTGTAACCCGGTGATTCTTTCAAGCGCAGTTCTGTCTTCCAGCTACTGTCTAGCGCGCCTGTATAGCGAATATCCTGGCTGAATTTCGCATTCGTAAAGGTATCTACTCCCTCGTAGGGCACCTCTGTAAAAGAATCTTTCGAGGATTTTCGCGTTCCCATCGACAGTTTGATGGCACCGCTGGCGATGTAATTCTTGAGCAATGGCGCACGAAAGTAGTAAACCCTGGTGCTATTCGAGGGCACTTCAATGATAACGCCGGAGGCATTGCCATCGCCTCGCCAATTGCCGCTGTACACCTTGACCACCATGGATTTAGTCAGCTGGTGGGTATAAACGCCTTTACCCGAGGGCTCGCCATTGACCACTTCCCCGTCGTAACTACCGCCATTCACCAGCATGCTTGATGCCGGATTCAGGGTTTCCTGTTTGATTTTGCCATCGGCCCATATGCCGACTGTTATCTTGCCATCGGCTGCGGTAAAAGTGCCCTGGCCCTTGCGACCGCCAAACCGGTACTCACCGACATAGCTACTGCCATCGAAATAGCTAAAGGTACCCTGACCATGACGATCCCCGTTCTTCCATTCGCCGACATAAACGTCACCATCTGAAAAAGTATAACTGCCATGCCCATGGCGCTGGTCACTCTCCCATTCACCAACGTAAATGTCACCATTCGCATAATTTAGAGTGCCCTGTCCATTAAAATCACCCCGCGCAAATTCACCAACATATTTGGCACCATCAGCGAAGAAATACACCCCCTGACCGTGATATTGACCATCCTGGTATTCACCCTTGTAACTATTCGTCGCACAGGCCGCGAACATAAAGCTGATGAGCACCAGCAAAGCCAATTTAGCAACCGTCATAAACACCCCGATTCTTATTCATTATTTATTTAGGAACTACTGTCCAGGTGGACTACAGCCTGTTTATTGCAGACGGCTAGAGTTAGTTATATAGCGCAGTTTTTTGCTTTTTTGTAGGCGGGGGCGGCATTTTGCTGACTTTTGTGCGCCAATTGGCAAAACAAAGGAGCAGCTTATTGATAGAAACGGACAAACCTTTTCCGTATTTAATATCCATCCACTGAAGTGTAAGGCCTGACCCTCCAGGCTTCGTGTTTAACCTTGATCGACTAATCGCAGTTTAGAATCTTTTGCGGTTTCTGTCCGGTACGCCACTGCCAGAGACTGGATTCGCGAAGCGCGATACTGCTGCTGTTACCCGCTGCAACTGCGCTCACATTGCTCATCACTTTTTTGGCATCGAGGCCTTCGTTGCGACCCCATATCCACAGGCTGCCATCCTGTCGTATCGCCAGCGAGTGGCTACTGCCTGTGGCGATAGCCGTCGCATCGGAAAAAATTAATCCCCAGCGGATGGCCTTGTCGCCATAACCGTGTCGGCCAAGCGGGCCATAGATATTGCCACCGGTTCCCCAGACCCCGCCATCGCGCTTGAGAATAAGCGCGTGGCCGGTGTGGGAAACCACCTGAACTACGTCAGCCGCGGTTTTAACATAATCATCCGTCGCGCTAAGCTTGCCATCACCATACTGGCCTCGGTGCGCCAGGCCCTGCACAAAAAGATCACCGCGATCGTCGACAAAATAATTGGCGCTGTCTCCGACCGAAGCTGTACTCGCGGCTGGAGCGAGCAGTTCGGGCTTCTCCGATACATCCTCACCAAAACCGAGCAGGCTTTTGCTGTTGATTTGCCACAGGCTGTTGTCGTTACGAATCACCAGCAAGCCTGTGCGCCCGGCGTGAAAAGACTGGACATCATCCATCAACACAATCGGATTCGCAGGGTCATCGCGCCAGCTCAGCAACTCATCATCGTCAGTTAATGCATATCGATTCTTTTTGCCTATGCCAACCTGCCTGATCCCCGACAGGCTTGCTTGCGGCTTTTCCGATTCCTGCCACTGGTATACCCGGCCGTTACAAATTGCCATGAAATCGTCGTAATAAGCAGCCAACTTCGGCGAGGAACTGGCCGCATGAACCGGCAGATTCAGGCTACAGGAGAGGCCGACAGAAAAAACTACCGCGATGATTAGTCGGGGGAAAGCGTTCAATTTTGCATTACTCCTGATTCAGGCCGAGTTCCTTTTGCTTCTTCTTGGTAAGCCCCAGGGAAACAATACGGTAAGAATCTCTCAGATAATAGATAAGTTCATCATCTTCGCTGTCAGGCGCATCATATTGTTGTATCCACTTCATACCGCGCGAGGCAAGATATGGCGCCGGCCTGCAACCTGGCTTGTCGCTCAGGAAATGGAAATTCAGTTCGGATGTTTTAAAGGTGAAGGCCGGGGTTTCGGACTTTTGCCAGCCCCCGATAGCAAATACCTTGCCGCCAACCTTCCACACATCAGCACCACCCCACTGTATGACCTTTGTGGTTGCAGGAAGAGATCCGCAGAGTTTGTTGAATTCTTCGTAGCTCATGCCGGGATACTAATAACAACAGGGAGAATTGATAAAAAATAGCGCCTTCTTTTATCAGTATCTAACGATGGATTATCACTGCTTGCCATGTGTATGATATTTAAATAGTATGTGTATGGTTTTTTATTGGAATTTGATCTTATGCGGACCAACATAGTGATTGATGACAAGCTAATGCAGGATGCATTAAAGGCTACAGGCTTGAGCACAAAAAAGGAAGCAGTTGAGATGGGCCTTAAAACCCTGATTCGTTTAAAGAAACAGGAAAAAATTCGAAAGTTTAAAGGCAAGCTCTCCTGGGAAGGCAACCTGTCTGAAATGAGAAAAAGCAGATGATACTGATTGACTCCAGTGTCTGGATCGACTTTTTCAATGGCAGGGAGACAAATGAAACAAACCTGCTGGATCAATTCCTGAGCACTGACACTATTTGTATCGGAGATATTATTCTCGCCGAAGTGTTGCAGGGTTTTAGAAAAGATAAAGATTATCGAATAGCTAAAGAGTTACTATTGGAACTTCCTGTATTTCAAATCATGACGCCCGAGTTAGCCCTGGCAGGCGCAGCCAATTATAGATTCTTAAGAAAAAAGGGCATTACTGTTCGGAAATCTGTAGATATCTGGATCGCCACATTTTGTATCGAAAACCAGATACCTTTGCTATTCAGCGACAAGGACTTTGAACCATTCGTTGAACACCTGGGTTTAAGGAGGCCTTAAACCCAGGTGGCAGTTGCCTGGATCAGTGTGTCGTTGGTTTTGCACTGAGTTTGCGAGGTCTATTTCATTAAATGTATGCGTTTCGCATAATCTTTCTACAAAGGGCACCTTTTCCTGTGCTTCATAATTCTAACCGACACTGACCCACTTTTTATTATTCCACCCGGTTCACTATTTACTGCTCTATGCGAAGACTAAATGAAATAGTATCTACATCGTCAACAGTTGAATAGGCCGCACCAAATGATACTTTTTCATTAGAGTAGAATCTCGTTCCAATACTCATGACGGTAGATGTGTCATCAAAAATATCCCATCGTGTAACGCCAACGTTCAACTCGGCATTATCGGAAAGCATATGGCGAATACTAAAAGACATCCCGTTTCCAATATCGTCGTCGCTCGCCGTATTAAACCCATCACTGACTTCTACTTCCGCGTTAATAATTGTAAAGCTTCCTACAATATCAGTGCCTGGCCCCGCCGGTGTATGGACGGTCACTCCAAAATCAAACTCTGTTGAATCAATGTCTAACCCGAGAACTCTGTCAAAACTCATAGTTCCATAGAGTACATTTATCGCGACGGCAGGTGACACGCTGAAAGATCCACCGACACTGAAACCTTTTCCATCGACATCCACACCAAGGCTCGAATCTGTTGTTGACAAGTAGGTACCCTGGAAAAAGTCGTAATTGAAATAGCTGAATTGGTATAAGCAGTGAGAACTATGGCGAAGGCAAATCCTGTAATTAACTTTATCGGCATGATGTTTCCCTCTTATGTAATTGCTGAATTTACTTACTCGGCACAGGCCAGCAGAACTGTTTAATCAGCGTGTGTTTGTCTGTAATGGAAAAGCGCCTGATGCGATGAGTCATTCCAGTACCTTGTCTCTGTTCCAAACTATCGGGTATATCCGTTTTCTAAACATACGCGAAAATAAAAACGCAGGTTAGTTATATATTTGGCATTTCCTTAGTGCACTGCGTCCTAACCCAACCGCCCAAGCATATGCCGCCGAACCTCGTCGGGAACAGGCACAGCGGTCTGATTTCCAATGCCATCGAGATTACCCAGTAAGTCACCAGCAATTGCCCCGAACCCTGCACTGGTTTCTTCATTTTCAAGCATGCTGGCAATCATCGTAGAATCCACCCAGCACATCTTGCCAGCTTCCATGCGCGCATAAACCAGCCCTGAATTTCTATCAACAAAATTGATACCGGGAATTTTCTTTGCGCAGTTCGTCAGAAAATCTGTATTCGCTTCGGCCTGCATCGATGCGGAGTCGGGGTAAACATCCTCTGGTCGGGTAGCTTCTATATTGATGCGCGTGTAGCGGGTGATGTCGATCATGCATTTGAAGTCGACGATATACATGTCTCCGTTGAGACCGAAGGCGATGGTTTGCGGTGTCTCGCCAAGGGGCACGCTATTGTCGAGGAATTCGTAGTGTACTGTCTTGTCCTTGCGCAGTGCCCAGGTAAAGAACAACACCGGGATTCCCCTGAAGGCTTCGATGTTGTGGTCTAGCAAGTCATCCACGGCCTTGTATCTCCCCACCTGCAGGCCGCGCAGCCAGGCGCGCTCGACGGTGGCCTCGGGCGGGGTGACCATGAAGATCAGATAAATGGTATGGCCGAAGCGGGTGAGCAGGTTGCTGCCTTCCTCGGAGTCGCGCCCCGGGGCGAAGCTGTCGAAGCGAAAGCGATCGATCAGCAGGTGTGAAATCCTGCCGTCTTCGGCCTTGCGGCCTATGTATCTATCCAGCTTCTTGTCGATGATCGGGATTTCGTCACCGGCCAGCGTGCCGGCGTATTTGTAGGCCTCGCCCAACGAATCGTAATCGAGTAAAAACTTGCGCCAGATGTCCGGGCTGATCAGGGCAAAGTCGTTCCAGTTCATGCCGAGCTTTTCTGCGTGCAGCTGCTGCAGCGGTCGCATGGTGCTCTTGCCCGAGGCCGAGGCACCCTTCACGTTGATCACCACCGGTTCGCTCTGCGGCGGTAGCAGTCTATAGCCCTCGGCTGCGGCGGCCTGCAGGATCAGCGGCGTAATCGCCTCGCCGATCAGCTCGCTGCCGTGGTGATTGCAAACCTGCACCGCCGCCAGCGACGTCAGCAATGCCTGCTCGCCGATGATGCGACCGTGCTTGATGATGATGGCATTGCTGATGTTGGCCAGAGCGCGCAAGATCGCCGCGTCCATGGCATCCTCGCTGCTGCTGGCGCGGGATTCCCAGTCGCCGCGAAGACGTTGGTGCTTCTCTTCGATGCTTTCGCGCTGCGGGGCTGATTTTGCTTTCGGGCTAGCGCGGAAAAAGCCGCTGAGGCTGAAGCCGCCAGCTCCGGCCTCGACCTTCACCGGAGCGGGAAACAGGCTGGCGCTTAATTCGTCGCTAATGCGTTTACGGCATTGATCGCGCATCTGCTCGTAACTGGCAACGATTTGCGCCATTTGCGGTTCGATATAGTCCGCCAGGATCTTCGCTACCACACAGCGGAAATTCACGCCCAGATCTTCGTAGCGCGAACCGTCGCTAACAAAGATATCGGCCGAGACGCGCAGCAGCAATTCGTGCACCACCAGCGGCAGCGTCGACTTGATATCGGGGTTCCAGGGTCCGGCTTGCTGCTGGTCCAACGGGTCTTTGCTCATAGGCTTAACCTTGTTGCTGCCGCCTTCCCCTGCCCGGCTCTGGCTCGGGGCTCAGGCCAGCGGCTGTTCCTTGATAAATACTGAATCGTCCTGAATCTTGCGGTTGAGCAGGCTGACGCAGGCATAGAGCGCTTTTAGCGCCGGTGTGGCAACGCCGGTCATTTCACCCAGCTCGATGACCACGCCGAGCATACCGTCGATTTCCAGCGGCTTGCCGGCTTCGACGTCCTGCAGCATGGAAGTCTTGTGCTTGCCCACGCTCTCGGCGCCTTCGATGCGCCGCTCCAGGGTCACGCGGAAAGTAGCGCCCAGTTTCTCGGCGATTTGCTGCGCTTCGGTCATCATGGTGGCGGCGAGTTCGCGCGTCAGCGGGCACTGGCAAATGTCTACCAGCGTTGAATGGGTGAGCGCACTAATCGGGTTGAAGGTCAGGTTGCCCCACAGTTTCAGCCAGATTTCAGAGCGGATATCGGTGAGCACACGCGATTTGAAACCGGCTTCCTCGAATAAGCCGGACACCATTTTCAGGCGATCGGATTCACTATTGTCGAGCTCGCCGACCGGGAAACGGTCGCCCTCGACGTGTTCGATCACGCCGGGCTCGGCGATGGTCGCCGCCGGGTAGGCGATGCAACCGATGATGCGTTTCGGGTCGATGCTGCCAGCCAGCAGTCCGCCCGGGTCAACGGTTTCGACGCTGCGGTTTTCGTATTCGCCGCCATTGCCCTGGAAGTACCACCAGGGGATGCCGTTCTGCAAGGCCACCATCACGGTATCGGGGCCGAACAGGGTTTTCAGGTCATCGATAACCGGGGTAATCTGGTGCGCCTTCAGCGCCAGCAGGATGACGTCCTGTGGGCCGCATTCGCGCATGTCGCTGGTGGCGAAGACGTCGCGCACACAAGTCTCCTTGCCATCCTGACGCAGGGTCAAACCTTTTTCCTTGATTGCGGCAAGATGCGGGCCACGCGCGATCAAGGAAACTTCATGACCTTGTTCGGCGATGCGAACACCCAGGTAACCGCCGATTGCACCGGCACCAACTACACATACTTTCATTTCTACAAAACCTTTCCCAGGGGTCGGCGTGGCCGACATTCAGATAATGCCTAAGCTGCCTGGATCAAACAGGGTTGATGCCACCAGTTAAACTCGATTTCAACAAAGCCAAAAGGCCCGCGACTGACGCGCGAGCATAATATAGATTCTAAAGGCAGTCCATGCGGAGTCGAAGTAAAGCGCCCGCCCGGGATTGATACTGCGAACTAACCGCCCAGCTTGTCGCCCGCTTTGAGTCCGGATTCGGCGACGAAATCGGCGCTACCAAGCTTGGCACCACCGGCCGCACGCAGCCGCGAAATCAGTATGCCAGCGCCATCACCGCAGGCGACGAGTATGCCACTGTTGTCTATCGCACTGACACTGCCAGCAGCACCGCTGGCTGTATCGGCCCGACGGCTGTCGAAAATCTGCAGGGTTTCGCCGCCCAAAGTGGTCCATGCCGCGGGCTGCGGGTTGGCCGCACGTATGCGGTTATACACCTCGGCAGCTGGCAGGCTCCAGTCGATCTCGGCCTGCGCCTTGCCGAACCAGGATTCGTAACTGCCATCTTCGAGGTTTTGCTTGATGCGCGGTGCCTTGCCGGCCTTGAGCAGGTCCAGCGATTCGATCATCGCATCCACGCCCATCGGGAACAGCTTCTTGAAGTAGATATCACCGAGGGTTTCATCGGGGCCGATGTCGCATTCTTTTTGCAACAGTACCGGACCCTCGTCGAGGCCTTCGTCCGGCCAGAAGATGGTCAGGCCTGTGCGCGTAGATCCCATCGCGATCGGCCAGTTGATCGAGGAAGGTCCGCGGTGCATCGGCAACAAGGAGGGGTGATACTGGAACGAGCCCAGTTTCGGCGCGTCCAGTACCGGCTGCGGAATAAACAGTAATACGTAAGCCATGATACAAACGTCGGCTTCGAAAGACTGCATCAATTCCAGTGCCTCGGGTGTTTTCCACGACGCCGGTTGGTGTACCG
>CAXBMV010000102.1:0-8351 GCA_963976575.1 uncultured Gammaproteobacteria bacterium
TGAAAGTGCGCAACCCCGAAGCGCTGCGCTTTGTTACCCAGACTACCCTGTCAAAGGATGACACCGCGATCGTCATCGATAGCCTGCATCAGCATTTCCCGGCCATCGAGGGACCGACCAGGGAAGATATTTGTTACGCCACGCAGAATCGCCAGGACGCGGTAAAGCAGCTCGCAGAAAAATGCGATCTGATTCTGGTGGTGGGCTCGCGCAACAGTTCCAACTCGAATCGCCTGCGCGAAATCGCCGAGAACAAGCAGATCGAGGGTTACCTGATCGATAGCGAAGACGACATACAGGCCAGCTGGTTACAGGGTAAAGCCTGTGTCGGCGTCACCGCAGGTGCTTCGGCACCCGAACTACTGGTGAAAAATGTGGTTGATTTCCTGAAGCGCAACGGCGCCGACGAAGTATCCTCGCTGGGATTCACCGAGGACGTTGTTTTCCCCTTACCCAAAGCCCTGCGCAAGGCGGTCTAGGCGGAAAACCTTGCAGTCGTCTTCACCAAAGCGACGATTCTCGATAAAGCGAAACCCCAGTCTCTGATAGAAGCGATGCGCGCGCGTGTTGCTCGCCAGCGGATCAATGATAATCGCACTAACCGCGTCATCGGAAAAGCAACGCTCGATTACCTGGCGCATCATATCGCTGCCATGACCCTGGCCAAGTGCATCGACCTCGCCTATCCAGATATCAATAGCACGTAGATCCGCGTCTACTTCCCCCCAGTAATGACTGTCTTCCTGCGCTGGGTCGATGATTTGTATAAAGCCGATGGCACGACCATCGAGTTCTGCAATGAGCTGCTCGCGCCAGGACGGCGAGCGCTGCAATTCCTCCTCCCATCCCCAATCATCGCTACCGGCGGCGATGACATGCGGCTGCGTATCCCAGTGACGCAACAGCCCAAGGTCGGCTACTGCAACAGCGCGCAGCTTAATCATCGTGGCGGAAAGCCCCTGTTTTCAGAAAATGAATCACCTGCGCTATGACCCGTTTATCACGCATCATCAGCGGGTGAGTAACCGGCATGACCAGGTGATCCTGCATCCCCTCCAGTCGGGTATTGGAAACGGACACCTTGCCATCGTTATCGCCCGGGATAACCAGTGAAAGCAACGGGTTGATACTGCGATTTCCGGCGATGACGCCCAGTTCAAACGCGGCTGCACCGAGCTGGTTGGGCAGGCTGTCGGCAGCAACCCCGAGCTGCATCCCGGCATCCCCGTTGATGAAATGAAACCCCGGCCAGGTGCCCAGGCGGTCGACCACTTCGCTGCCGCGGTTGGGTGGTCCGAGCATGACGACGCGACCCAGGTTTTCAACGCTGTGCTGACGCAGATACTGGCGTACGAGGATACCGCCGAGGGAATGGGTGACGAAGTGCACCCGCCTGGCTTGCGAACATTTATCCAGCGCCGGGGCTATGGCCTGCTCTGCGAGGGTCTCGACCGGGGCATGACGTGATGCGTAGCCGACATTCTCCACGCGGTAACCCTGCCCCTCCAGGGCATGCTGCAACGGCAGCATCGAACGCGGGCCGCGCGCCAGCCCGTGCAACAGGATAACGCTTTCATCTTGCGCATCCATGATAGTGCCTGCTCGGAATTAGCGGGCTAGCCCTCGATCTCGTCGGTGTCATACTGACCCGAAAGCATGCGCCTGACATGCGACCAGGACATGCCTACCGCAAGCACGCCGACGACGACAAACTCGACCACCCACTGGATCACCACGGTGTCATTCAGCGCGAAGAAACCCCATTCGTAGAATAACCAGATCATGATGCCGAAGAATGCGGCGGCAAGCAGCGTACCTATGGCACCCAGCGAATTCCAGGTAGCGCGCAGGTAAATAACCCAACCGATTAGCAGCACTATGCCCGAGGCGGCCTTGTACACCATCGCGCTATCCGACTGTAGCCAGTGCACCCAGGAATAACCGCTCGGGTTGTAGGTGACGAACACGAGTACAAAGGCAAATAGCAGTCTTAGGAAAAAACTGCCGGCGTTAAAGTCATTTCTGGGCATGGCTGGAATATCTGCTTAGGTTGACAGGGATGCTTCACTTAACTGGGGCGATAGTAACCGATTGCAGCGCAATTCGGAACCAGGCCTGCCCCAGCATCAGGCCCGCCTGAGTCCGCTTGCCAGACACTGCGCAGGGACGGTAGTATGTGTCGGTATTTCGACAGGAGACCTGCTGACTATGGGGACAATTCAGACCAGCATGCTTAACCGACAGGAAATGACCAGGGCACTTGCCGAGTTCAGGCTGCCCAGTACCGCCATCGGACTCGGCTATGTCATTAGCGACATCGCCATATACCTCGGCGCGCTGGCGCTGGTACTGTTTGTCGACAACCTGTTCATACAGGTGATCGCCTCGATAGTCGCCGGCACCAAGATGGCGATACTAGGCGGCGTTGCCCACGACGCCGCGCACGGCAATACAACGGCCTCCCCAGGATTGAACAAGGCGATCGCGATCATCTGCTTCGCCCCGGGACTGTTCAATTACATCTTGTGGCTGCAAGACCATCACGTCATGCACCATCCGCACACCAATAGTGACCACCCCGATACCTATACGCCGTTTTCCAAGGTCGAATACGACGCACTACCACTATGGCGCCGACTGGCAGAGCGCTTCTTCAGAACGCCTTTCGGGCTCGGCTTTTATTACCTGTTTGTGCGCTGGCCCTACGCCAAGATAGTGCCGCACGCATTCATGCCGCGCGCGATCCACCGTGACGCCTGGCGGCATTTCGCCTGGCTGATGGTTTACCTGCTGGGATTTATCACCCTGCTGGCTCTGGCGCCACTCTATTCACCGACCTCCAGCCTGACCGCGATACTGCTGGGCTTCCTGCTGCCGCTATACGTATTCAACACGATGTTCTGCTTCACTCTCTACCTGCAACACACCAACCTCGAAATTCCCTGGTTCAAAGGAGATGTCAGCCGCATTCCCGGCCTTGCCCAGGAAGACTTGACTCCGCATGTGATTTTTCCGGCCTGGTACCGTGCACTCAGCCACTCTTCGTTCGAGCACATGGTGCACCATATCAATCCGCGCATTCCGTTTTATCGCGCCTGGCAGGCGCAGAAAAAACTCGACGAGATACTTGGAGAGCGCGCAGTCATCAGCCATTTCTCGCCGGCATGGTTTCTCAAAACCATGCGCACCTGCCGCCTCTATGACTTTGAAAACCACCGCTGGCTGGACTGGGATGGCAGCCCGCTGACCGACTGCGTACTAAAACCACATCTGCGTGAAGCCTTCGCCGCGCAAGCGGAAAAATCTGCCGCCTGAGGCGAACCAGGGTAGGGGAGTTTTCCGCGGTCGGCATCCTGCGTAACCGCAAGATCTGGCTATAACAGGCCGGTTTCCTGCAGCGCCTTCCTCACATCCCTATGTGTTTTCACATGAACCGCCTGTAATCCCGCGGCGCGCGCGCCATCGACATTCTCTTCCAGATCATCGAAGAAAAGCATCTCCTGCAAAGCTATCCCGCTGAAATCTGAAATGGCTTCGAATGCCTCGCGATGCGGTTTTCGCAGACCTAACTCCGAGGACACAAAAACCCGGTGAAACGAGTCAACAACCCTCGGGTAGGCAGCCGCCCAGTAAACCTGGTGTGTCGGGTTGGAATTGGTAAAGGCATAACAGGGTATCTTGTCGCGCACGGCCAGAATATAGTCAACCGACTGCGAAATCTCCGCCTTAAAAATCGCATTCCAGCCCGCGCAAATTTCCGCATCGCTGGCGCTCAGTTCTAAGCGTTCACGCAGATGGGCAAAATACTCTACCGCGCCGATTTCACCGATTTCATGCTGAGCGTAAGCCTCGTCCATGGAGAAACGCCCCCTGATTTGGTCGATCGGCAAACGGCTGTGGCTAGTCCAGATTTGCAGTGCCCGCTCGAAATCGATATCGATTACAACTCCGCCCA
Organism: uncultured Gammaproteobacteria bacterium; assembly: GCA_963976575.1. GTDB lineage: Bacteria > Pseudomonadota > Gammaproteobacteria. The sequence goes on from CAXBMV010000102.1 coordinate 3,956, forward strand.
TATCGAAGAGTAAGGCGGCTATTGCTGGCGGCGTTGACGGGGTTTTCATTTAACATCCGCTCCAGTATTCAGCCCTGGAATAATTTGTGCCCCGGGCCATTCAATAGAGCGTGACGAAGAAGGGAATCCAGGACAGTATCAGGAACAGCATAGCCCAAAGTTCAACCCGGCTGATCAGCAGGAATTGCGCACGCAAATCCCCCTCGGCGTCGGCAGCGCGCACCTTCGACATGAGATAGTCGAAAAATATCCCTACCAGTAACAGGGGCGCCAGGGTTGGGACGATCACTGCCAGATTCTCCATCCACTTCGCGGAATGCTCCGCCGCAGCCGGCGATGCCAGCATGGATCGGAGCAATGCGTAGATCGCATTCGCCAGGACCAGGCCGATCAGGCTCAACCGTAAAAGTCCGAAACTGTCGTAAGCCTGTTTTATCGAATGATTCACACTCTGTCACTGCCCGGGAAAATAGAGATCGGCTATATTACCACTTCATTCGCGCTATTTCCGACTGTCTTTGCGCTTGTTTAACGGTGTAATAATTCTTCACTTACAGGATTGATAATTACCAATGGCTTTTTTTACACTGAACCAATGCTAATCGAATTTTACTTATAGTTAACCCCGGACAAGCTAAATCGTTATTCATGCTTGCAGATGGCCTGGCTCGCAAGACTGAACTTGACGGGCATCGTCTCCATCAATGTCCATCTTTGTATACCGGGGTTACACCATCTTCGGCATAGCCTACAACTCCCGGTTCCCACCAGAGAATCGGGTTATTTCTAAACGAAGCCCTTTCGTCAAGGCGCTCTAACAAGCACTGGATTTTTGGGAAACTATCTACCTTCAGGCCAATTCCAATCGGTCTATTCAATATGTAACCAACGTGGCAACCCAGGGCGATGTCTTGAACAGAGAGTAAACCAGGTTGAAACCCTCCTCCTTCGACTGGAATCTGTTTTTCTAACCAATTGAGTAAATAGGGGAACTGTTCTTTGCAAACGCCCAGGTAAGCGGAATTTTCGATTGCAGTACCTCCCCATTTCATTTGACCGATGACCGTAGCCGAGGTGCCGAGCGTGTGAACACTGGATGCAACAAGCCGGTCATTCCAGTGAGTAGCCTCTCTGGTTAAGGATTTGGCAAGAGGTGGACTGCCTTCCACGGACGCCTCGTAACTAGTCAGTAGATATTCAACGATGAGACCACTCTCCCATAGATGAACCTCACCATCCCAAAAAGTCGGTACCTGAAGCGTTGGTGTGGAGTTAGCCCGACTTTCGGAAGTAGGCGTTGTTATTTCTTCCCGACGCTCATAGTCCAGTCCAAGCTCATCTAGAACAATACGCACAATTCGAGAAAAGGGAGATCCGGTTGTAAAAAGCAATGCCCTGTTACCCATGATTCAAACCCTCTGGTTTATTTTTCTTTGCACCTGGCTTTGCGAACCCTGCGGTCAATATGGGCGCATAACGTCATTTTGATCGGGCTGGATGAGATTGTCAGGATTCGCCTGGAGTTTTTTATCTGCTCTTAGTATGCACTTTTCTCAAGATGTCAGAGTCAAGTTCGTGCAAGAATTCTACTACAAGGGCAGCATTTGCAAATGCATCTTTTGTTTTTGGTATAAAGTGATCCGGGCAGACAATGCAAGGAATGCCGGCAGCCGTTGCAGCTCTAAAGCCCGTCGAAGAGTCTTCCAAAGCAATCGCATTGCCAGGCCCGATATTCAAAACCCTGAGTGCTTCAATATATGAGTCCGGATAAGGTTTTGAGCGCTTCAGCTCGGCGCCCGAAACAAACATTGAAAACCTCTGATGCAGGTCAAACTTTTGCAAGCAACTTTCTATGGATTCTCGTCGTGAACTTGAAACAACAGCGAGTTGAAAACTGGACGAACATTCTTCTACCAGCTCCCGTGCACCCGGCTTCAATGTCAATTCAGTTGCTACAAGCTCATCATAGTGAACCTTCTTCACTGATCGCAGTGTTTCGACGTCCAGGTCCAGGTTCTGATCTTTTATCCAGCGGGTGGTAGAAGCTTCAACGCTGTGCCATTGAATCCAGGCGTCATGGTCCAGCGAAACCCCGAACTGCTTCAGCGCATATTGATATGAGCGAAACTGAAGCGGCTCGGAGTCGACCAGCAATCCATCGAGATCAAATAGTATGGCTTTGAGCATCGGCTAGAGGGTGACTAGAAACACAAGACGCCACTGGGCCGCGCGAAACCGGCCATCTTCAACCACCAGTTACCAGGCATTTCACTCATAAAATTCAACATGAAATTTCACTGGCCCGAGGGGCTTCACTTCATGCAGTATCCCGGGTTCGACAACGCCGAATTTCTCGGTATCGAGAATGATGATTTCTACTTCCGGTTGGTTAATCCTGTATTGCAATTGACCTTCTACAATCACGATTTTTGCCCACACACCTGCCTTTGTCTGGTGCGCCTTCAACAATCCTTTGGGGATACTCCCCTGATCAAACTCGGGGGTTTTTCTAACTGGATTCAAGTTTTCAGGTAAGTTTTTCATATTTTATATTTCCCTCTAAGGTCTGCTTCAGGCGAACTGTTATGGCGCCGGTCCAATCCATTGCTCCGCTCCAAGCGCGTTCATGACGAATTCCACAGAAAGTGCCGCAAGTATCATCCCCATGACCCTGGTAAGAATCGACGCACCACTTATACCGATGATGCCGATGATACGATTTGAAAATAGAAGAAGTACGAGCGTTACGCCAAGAATCCCCAAAGCAACAAGAGCAGTGCCGATTTGTACAGATATCGGGTGGACGTGATTATCAGTGAGCAGAATAACGGCGAGGATCGCACCGGGTGTCGCAGTCGCCGGAATCGCAAGCGGGAATACCGCAATATCGTGTTTAGGTTCCGTATTTGACGACGAGGTGCCGGAACCGAAAATCATTTGCAGACCGAAGAGGAACAGGATGATACCTCCGGCGAGCTGGAATGAAACCAGCCGAATTCCCATGGCTCCAAGAATTAACTGCCCGACGACGATGGATCCCAACAGGACAGCTCCGGCGTAAATGACAGTCTTGAAAGCAGTACGCCGGCGCTCTTCCGAGGAGAGATGCGCGGTAACAGCGGTAAATACTGCCATGGTCCCGATCGGATCGATGGTGGCCCAAATGATGATGGCATCCTGTACAAACTTCTCTAGCATAACGAACTGGCCCCCGATTTGCCGTTGTGAAGATGGTGGCGGCTTCTATCTCAACGGTATTACTTATGTGCAGACCGGAACTGTTACATAGCTATTTAACGAAGAAAGAAGTCCGCATGAATATTACAACGAATGCTATCGATTTGGCGAAGCCTGGTTTCAGGCTCTGGAGGAAGACAGAAGACTCCAGGAGCCTACCGGGTAAGTCCTGCGAACATCTTTCGCTTCAGCAGTAAAGCTTACGGGCAACGGATATTTCATATTACAAGAAGAGGATCGTAAGGTATGTGTTCACGACACCTCAGGGTAATCTCTCTGGTCGTCAGGGGTTCATTGGTAAGACCACACAGATACTTATTCGAATCCATTTTCCTGTTGTGCTGACAGCTATCGCATTGCCCGAAGGTTTTGAAGTTATTCGCGCTCTGTAGGTAATGAAGTAACGAACTCAACGACGCGTTGGTCCGCCGCGATATCTCCTCCCCCATCAATTCGCATGCCGAATTCAGTATTGGCGATGGCAGCAGTTGATTGACCAGGTCTTTGCCCGCTTTGGTCAACGCTAGCCGTGTTACACGCTTGTCTTTCTTATCCACTGCTTTTTCCAGAAGCTTCTTCTTTTCCAGCACCTTAAGGGTTTGCGATACTGTGCCCTTGGTTTGACCCAGAAATTCGGTCACCGCCATCGGCGTATCCGAATAGCGATTGCATACCGACAGATAGTGCAGGGCTTCGAATTGCACCGGTTGCAGACCAAATTCCACCAATTGGTGCCGGCTTTCACTGCGCAGCAGGCTCGACAGTCTTTCCAGTAATTGTTGAGTAAGCAGAGTATTCATGGGCGGATAGTATCGAATCAATACCTTATTGACAAGAGGCGTAATTTCGTGTGAATATATTGTTTCGACTCAACACCATATTGGACATGATTATGAAAATACAGCATTTGTTGTACCTTCCCGTCCTCGCCACCGTTCTTGTCAGCACTTCCAGTTTTGCCAATGGCAGCCATAGCGGTGGCAAACAAGCCAGCTCTGATGCTTCTATTCGATCCTCTTTTGATATTGTCCATGCAAAGATTTCCACGCAAAACAATGTGGCAACCTTTCACATGCAGGTTTCACAAAAAGCGGGGGCAAACAAACCGTCTGCAAGCGGAAAACTGGCGGGAAGCTTGGTGTTTTCCTATGTCTGGCCG
>CAXBMV010000103.1:0-8282 GCA_963976575.1 uncultured Gammaproteobacteria bacterium
CTTTGTCTCGCATCCACCGTAAGGTAATCTACCCACTCGATCAGGGGAAGGCCCACTTAAATAGAGGAGAATACAAATGACCGCTACACGAAAAATAGAAATATACAGCGCAGGTTGTTCTGCATGCCAGGAGACAATCGACCTCGTCAATAGAATCGCTTGCCCGTCCTGTGACATATCGATTCTCGACATGCAGGATAACGACATTTCACAGCGTGCAAAATCACTCGGCATTCATCGAGTACCCGCAATTGTGATCGACGGAAAACTGGCTGATTGCTGCCTGGTTTCTGCGCCCGATGAGAAAAGCCTCAGGGCCGCTGGCATAGGCAGTAGAATTTTATAGGCTATGAGTTTAAAACTGGGAAATTTTGGATCCTTTGGGTCAATCGCTGCAGCAGCCTGCCCCATTTGTTTCCCAAAGCTGGCATTGATCGGGGCATTCGTGGGTCTCGGTGCGCTGGCAGAATATGAAACCTTCTTTTTTTATGGAGCGCATGTTCTGGTTGTGATGTCACTGGTGGGGCAGGTAATTTCATACAACAGGCTACGCAACCGATCACTACTCGCTCTGGCAAGCATTTCTGCCGCCCTGTTTTTTGTTTCGCTTTATTTAATCGTTTCGGAAACCCTGTCTTACCTGGCATTAGCTGGTCTGGTTTCTGCAACAATCTGGATGTTAGTGGAAAGCCGACGATACGATAGTTGCGTTAATTCAGAGGCCTGAGGATTTAGCTACAGGCCAGAAACACCGTGGCACTATTAAGTCAAAGCATCAATCCGGAAATCGAAACTACAAACTTCTAGAACGTCATCCCGGAAGTCGCGCAGCCTAAATATAAATGGACGTCATCCCGGAAACGCCGCAGCTACAGCCTGCCAGATCGTCATCCCGGAAGTCGCGCAGCCTAAATATAAATGGACGTCATCCCGGAAACGCCGCAGGCGTTATCCGGGATCTCCAGGCGGATGACGCGATTTCCTCGGGAGATCCCGGATATCTGCTGCGCAGATTCCGGGATGACGTAAATGGTCAGGTGAAATTGAAGTATCTAAAGCTTGTTAAAAAGTAACCCTATCCCCCCAGATATCTTTCAGGCGACTGTCACGACCGCAACCCCAACGGTAGGTCTTGTAGCGAATCGGGTTGGTCATGTAGAAATTCTGGTGGTAAGCCTCGTCTCCCTGGATGGGATAAAAAGTGGTTTGCGGCAGAATTGGCATGACCACTTTCAGATCGGGAAACTGTTCACTGACTTTTTGTTTGGACTTTTCCGCGAGCGCACGCTCTTCGTCGTTGCCGAAGAATATCGCGGCCAGGTAACTATGCCCCTTGTCGCAGAATTGTCCGCGCGCGTCGAAGGGGTCGATGTTTACCCAGAAATGATCGAGTATGCCCTGGTAATCGACCACAGCCGGATCATAGGTAATCTCTACCGCTTCGTAATGGCCGCGGTGATTACCGTTATAGGTTGGATTCGGAATAGTCCCGCCAGTGAATCCGGATACCACATTGCTGACACCCTTGAGCTTGTCAAAATCCGCTTCCATGCACCAGAAGCAACCGCCGGCCAGGATGGCGGTGGCGGCGTATGCCGGTGACAACAGCACAAGGTAAAGGCTGAACACTACAGCTATCAGGGACTTATACATTTCAATTCTCCGCGAATCAGCCTGCTGTGAGAGTCTGACTCTAGTTAACAACCGTTTCGCCGGCTGGCGAATTGGCCTTGATGAACTGTTCGATTAGTTCCACCGGCACGGCGCCGATTTGCTGGGCGCGCAATTCGCCTTTCGGATCGATGATCAGAAACCCCGGGGTTCCGCGGAATTGCTGGCCGGTGAGTCCTTCAAACCAGCTTCCAGCGCTTTCGTAATCACTGATCAGGTTGGGGAAAGATACCTCATGCCTGTCGATAAACTTTTGCGCAGCCAACTGGTCGTTTCCATCCAGCGAGATGCCGAGCACGCTGGCATCGACATCGTGATGAAATTCGTGGAAATCGATGTATTGGCGCGCCTCACGATTGCAGGCGACGCAGTCGGAAGCCCACAGCATGACAACCAGCCACTTGCCCTCGGCGGCGTATCCATCCAGCGCCGCAGGCCCCGCCTTGAAAGCGGCGAGCTCGGCCGTGGCGACCGGGCTCCACAGTGATGCCAGCAAAGTGATGAAGATCAGGCGACGCATGCTGTTTTCCAGTTATGGTCGAACGTAAGCGTAGCCCTGCTCCTGTAACTCCATGATTCTGAGCACACCGGCGGGGACTATTTGCACACCTTCGAGCAACGTAACTTTCTTGCCGCTCTTCTCTTCCATCTTGTCCTTGGTGTTTCCACAGGCGCTGAAGACTATGTCCTGCATAGCGAGACTGGGCACGCGCCCGGCAACCGCGCTTTTATCGGTCAGCATCGACAGGCCGGGTCCATAGGCGACGATTTCGATGATGATATTGTCCTGTCCCAGGGCTTTTTGCAGGTTAACCGCATTGTTCAAAGCGATGTTCTGGGTTTGCGCATCGGCGGTGCTGACCTGTATGACCAGCTTGTGGAGCTTGCCGTCGGATGCCTGCGACAATCCGGGCAACAGCAACAGCAATAAAAACAGTTGGCTAAATACTATTCTGGCGGTTCTTGAATTCACGGTATCCTCTCTACTCGAAGCGAGTCATGGTTTGTTATTAGGGGCAACACTACGCGAACTTCAGACCCATATCCATGCCCTGAGTTCAATTGTGCTGCCAGATTCCTGCTCAAATCCGGCCATGCCGGCGACGTCACCGCATGCCTTTTAGCGGGAGCGACACAGTCGGCTGGTTAATACGGCGCAAAAGAGGCGCTGGCACAGCGAATGGTTAACTATTTCGCCCTTGTACATTGCTGGTATATCGCTATAATCGCGCGCCAACCCGGCCCCTGACCTCCTTCTATGACTACGCAACGCCAAAATCTGCGAAACATCGCCATTATCGCCCACGTCGACCACGGCAAAACCACCCTGGTAGACAAGTTGCTGCGCCAGTCTGGCACGCTTGATGCGCGCGCCGAAATCAGCGAACGCATGATGGATTCAAACGATCTCGAGAAAGAGCGTGGCATTACCATTCTTTCCAAGAACACCGCGATCAACTGGCATCACGAAAAAAAGGGTGAAGATTTTCGCATCAATATCGTCGACACCCCCGGCCACGCCGACTTTGGCGGAGAAGTAGAACGCATCCTGTCCATGGTTGACTCGGTGCTGTTGCTGGTAGACGCGGTTGACGGCCCCATGCCGCAAACCCGCTTCGTCACGCAAAAAGCATTCGCCATGGGCTTTACCCCTATCGTGGTAATCAACAAGATCGATCGCGAAGGCTCGCGCCCCGACTGGGTGGTAGACCAGGTCTTCGATTTATTCGACCAACTCGGCGCCACCGACGAACAGCTGGACTTTCCGGTCATTTACGCCTCGGCGCTGGATGGTTATGCCAGCCTCGAACACAGCGATCGCACAGGCGATATGACGCCCTTGTTCGAAGCCGTAGTCGAGCACGTTGACCCACCGCAGGTGGAAGTCGACGGCCCCTTCCAGATGCAGGTTTCCAGCCTCGACTACGACAGCTACAAAGGCGTACTCGGCATAGGCCGCATTACCCGCGGTACCATCGCGCGTAACTCCGCGATCAAGATCATCGGCGCCGATGGCAAGATACGCGACGGTCGTATGTCGCAATTGTTCGGCTTTGAAGGCCTGCAACGCGTCGAAGTGGATAGCGCGATGGCCGGCGATATCATCGTATTCTCCGGTATCGATCAATTATTTATTTCCGACACGCTGTGCGACCGCAACCAGGTCGAAGCGATGCCACCCTTGACCGTCGACGAACCCACGGTCAACATGACTTTCAGCGTCAATTCCTCGCCCTTCTCCGGCCAGGACGGCAAGTTCCTCACTTCGCGCCAGATCGACGAACGCCTGCAGCGCGAATGCCTGCACAATGTCGCGCTGCGCGTCGAACAGTTGCCGAACTCGGAAAAGTTTCGCGTCTCCGGCCGTGGCGAACTGCACCTTGGCATACTCATCGAAACCATGCGCCGCGAAGGCTTCGAATTATCCGTGTCGCGTCCGGAAGTCATCATCCGCGAAATCGACGGCGAACTCTGCGAGCCTTACGAACAACTCACCATCGACGTCGAGGAAGACTACCAGGGCGCGGTGATGGAAGCGCTGGGCAAGCGCAAGGCTGATATGAAGAACATGTTACCGGACGGGCGTGGACGCGTGCGTATCGACTACGTCATTCCGTCGCGCGGCCTGATCGGCTTTCAGGCTGATTTCATGACCTTGAGTTCGGGCACCGGCCTGATTTACCACGTATTCGATCACTACGGTCCCAGGATCGAAGGCAGCATCGGCCAGCGTCTGAATGGTGTGCTCATTTCCAGCGCCACAGGCAAGGCACTGGCTTACGCACTGTTCAACCTGCAGGAACGCGGCAAATTGATGATCGGCCACGCCGAAGCGGTTTACGAGGGCATGGTCGTGGGCATCCACAGCCGCGCCAACGATCTTATCGTCAATCCGCTGAAAGCCAAGCAGCTGACCAATATCCGCGCCGCCGGTACCGACGAAAACCTGATCCTGGTGAAGCCGATTCGCTTCACCCTGGAACAGGCGCTGGAATTCATCGACGACGACGAGCTGGTCGAAATCACGCCGAAGAATATCCGCATCCGCAAGAAATTCCTGCTCGAGCACGAACGCAAGCGCGCCTCGCGCAGCAGCAGCGCTGCCTGACAGCCTGATCTATGGAACTGAAGGCGAAGAAATCTATCAGTTATTTCGCCTTCGGTTCCAATCTTTCCAGCAAACGCCTGTTACAGCGCCTGCCCGACGCAGAGCTGGGCAGTGTCGCAATACTGCGTGGCCACAGGCTTTGTTTCCGCAAAAATATCCAGGGTGAATCCGGTAAATGTGATATCGCCTTGAGCGATAATCCGCAAGACCTCGTCTACGGCATTGTTTACCTGCTCAACGAATCCGAAAAACGCATACTCGACGGTTACGAAACCGGTGGCTTCGGCTATCTCGACAAGCCCGTCGAAGTTTTCACGCTTGCCGGCGATGCACTTCAGGCGGTAACCTATTACGCGGCCACAGACCACGGCATGCAGCCACCATTTCACTGGTACAAGCAGCACGTATTGCAGGGTGCAATCGAGCAGGGATTCCCGGGTAGCTATATCGACGCGATAGCAGCAGTATCATCCGTGGAGGATACCGACCACGCTCGCAGCAAGCGCGAAATGGCCATACACCAACCCTAACAAGGAGCAACTGTGAACATCCTGGTATTGCAACACATCGCCATCGAAGACCCCGGTTACCTGAAAGACTTGATGCTGGCCGATGGCTGGCAGTTAACCCAGATAGAACTCGACCAGGGCGAATCGATTCCCGCAGATTTATCGCCATTCGACGCGATGCTGTGCATGGGTGGGCCGATGGATACCTGGATGGAAGACGATTATCCCTGGCTGATCGAGGAAAAAGCGCGCATTCGCGAATGGGTTGTCGACATGGGCAAGCCCTATCTTGGATTCTGCCTCGGTTGCCAGCTGCTCGGCGAAGTGATCGGCGGCAAGGTAGTGCAGTCAAATCCCGCAGAAATCGGTGTACTCGATATCAACATGAGCGCGAGCAGGAAAAATGACGCGCTATTCGCCGATTTCCCCGATGTGATCAAAGCTCTGCAATGGCATTCCTTCGAAGTACAGGGGCTGAAAGATAGTGCAGCGGTCACCCTGCTGGGCAGCAGCGACACGACCCGCAACCAGATATTCAAATACCACGACAACGCTTACGCGGTGCAATTTCACATCGAAGTGAAAGCCGATACGGTGAGGCAATGGGGTTGCGTACCTGAATACAAAGGCGCGCTGGAAAACAGTCTTGGTGCCAATGCCTTGGAATCCATCGATCAGCAGACCAGCCAGCAGATGGCGGAAATGAATCGCCTGGCGACGCTACTCTACGAAAACTTCAAGCGTCTGATAAGCGCGGCTTAAAACCAAGTACCTGCACCTTGCCCGGCAGCGTCGGATTGAACAGGTGGTTGTGCCAGTAGCTGACCTGGAAGGCTTGCTCGTCTTCACCAAGCTGAACGACATCAAAATCGAATTTGTGTTCGATACTATCCTGCTTGAAATGCAGCCGGCACTGCCCGGCTTTCAGCAAGGCTTCGGCGACTGCCGAATCGAGACTGAACAATGCAGTCAATTGCTGCGAGAAATCGTCATCTTTCTGGTAATGCCACTCGGAGAGGATGCGCAGCCCGTTCTTCACCCATTCGCTGGGATCCTGGGTCTTGCGCACGATATGCTTGAAGTCGGCGATGAGGAATTCGTTGTCCTGCTTGAGGATCAGAAAATTCAGCCGTGCCTGCTCGTCGCCACCCTTGACCGAATACACCCCTGCGCTCATGCCCGGGCTGGGACGCCCGTCCAGCTCGCGCACAGACATCTTGCGCAAGCGGCATTGCCAGGAGATAAAGCGTTGAAATTGCTCGGATAATTCCATCTGATAAGAGGTTCGGGCCTGCCGCAGCAGGCCCGTTAATATTGCCTAGAACAGCCCTTCGACCTGGCCATCTTCGTTGAGATGGATGTTATCCGCCGAGGGTACCCGTGGCAGACCGGGCATGGTCATGATGTCGCCACAAACCGCGACGATGAACTCGGCACCCGCCGACAGGCGTACTTCGCGTATCGGGACCTCGTGCCCTTCGGGCGCACCTATCAAGGCAGGATCGGTGGAGAAGCTGTACTGCGTCTTCGCCATGCAGATGGGGAAGTGACCATAACCTTCGGCCTGTAATCTGGCGAACTGGTCGCGTACCTTCTTGTCGGCGATGATATCGTCGGCACCGTAAAGCGTGCGCGCGATGTGACGTGCCTTGTCCCATAAAGGCATGTCGTCTTCGTAGAGTGTTTTGAACTTCGCCTTGCCCGAATCGGCTACTTCGGCCACGTGCTTTGACAGTTCCTGCGTGCCCTTGGAGCCTTCACCCCAGTGGTTGCAGTCAAACGCCTTCACGTCAAATTCGGCGCAGTAGGCGCGGATCGCTTCGAGCTCACCCGCGGTATCCGCGGAGAAGCGGTTGATCGCCACGGTGACCGGTACGCCGAACTGGTTGAGGTTGCGGATATGACGGCCGAGGTTTTCACAGCCCTTCTTGATCGCTTCGACATTCTCGCTGCCGAGCTGGTCCTTGGCCACGCCACCGTGCATCTTCAATGCGCGTGCGGTTGCAACCAGTACCACAGCATCCGGGCTCAGGCCCGCCTTGCGGCATTTGATGTCGAAGAATTTCTCCGCGCCAAGGTCGGCGCCGAATCCGGCTTCGGTGACCACGTAGTCGGCCAGCTTCAGCGCGGTCTTGGTGGCGATAACCGAGTTACAGCCGTGCGCGATATTGGCGAAGGGGCCGCCGTGGATAAAGGCCGGGTTGTTTTCCAGCGTCTGTACCAGGTTGGGCATGAAGGCGTCTTTCAGCAGTACCGTCATCGCGCCCGGCGCGTTGACGTCTTTGGCCAGTACCGGTTTCAGGTCACGCGTGTAGCCGATGACGATGTTGCCGATTCTGCGCGCAAGATCGTCGAGGTCGGTGGACAGGCAGAAGATCGCCATGATTTCAGACGCAACGGTAATGTCGAAGCCGCTTTCGCGTGGCGTGCCGTTACCCGGGCCACCGAGGCCGATGGTGATGTCGCGCAGGGTGCGGTCGTTCATGTCCATGACGCGCTTCCAGGTAACACGGCGCGGATCCAGGCCGGATTTGTTTTCCCAGTGAATGTGGTTGTCGATCAGCGCCGACAGCAGGTTATGCGCCGCGCCGATGGCGTGGAAGTCGCCGGTGAAATGCAGGTTGATGTCTTCCATCGGAACCACTTGAGCGTAACCGCCGCCGGCGGCGCCGCCTTTCATGCCGAAGCAGGGGCCGAGGCTGGGCTCGCGCAGGCACATGATGGTTTGCTTGCCGATGCTGTTAAGACCATCGCCGAGGCCGACCGTGGTGGTGGTCTTGCCTTCGCCGGCCGGGGTCGGCGATATCGCCGTAACCAGGATCAGCTTGCCGTCGGGTTTGCCTTTCAGGGAATTGATGAACTTAGTGGTCAGCTTGGCCTTGTCGTGACCGAAGGGCTTGATGCCTTCCGTCGGGATATTCAGATTAGCTGCAATCTCGTTGATCGGTTTCAGCGTCGCTTCGCGCGCAATTTGGATGTCACTCTTGGCCATA
>CAXBMV010000104.1:0-8270 GCA_963976575.1 uncultured Gammaproteobacteria bacterium
GCAGGCTGAAGCCTCTATGAGTTCGGGTAACCTGGTCACCGACGAGCTCATCATGGGCATTATGGAGGAACGCCTGCAGCAGGCGGATTGCAAGAAAGGCTATCTGCTGGATGGGTTCCCGCGCACAATTCCCCAGGCAGAAGCGCTCAACCAGCTGCTCGACAAACTCGGTGAAAAACTGGATTGCGTGTTGCAGCTCGATATACCGCGCGATGTCATCATCGATCGCCTGACCACGCGACGAACCTGCAGTAATTGCGGCGAAATTTACAACACCAGATCCAAGCCACCCCGGGTTGACAGCATTTGCGACGTATGCGGCGGCGAGGTAGTGCAACGCGACGATGAAACCGAAGAGGCGATAGAAAACCGACTGGAAGTCTATAATCGCCAGACCGCACCACTGGTTAAGTTTTACCGCGATTCCGGTTTGCTCGTCAGCGTACAAAGCTCTGACAGCGAACCCGTCATGCAGGCACTGAAAGAGTGCATTTAAACGACTAGCGGGATTCGACCTCGAGGCGCTCGACACCGGCGACATAAATGCGCCGGCCGTCCAGAGTAGTAAAGCTATCCCCCTGTATTTCTTCCCTGATTGCCCGGTATGAAATTTTTTCCCCGGATTGTGTATTGATCACGTGCACGGTTACCGTTATCGGTAGCGAATTACTGTCCTGATAGACTATTACGCCCGCGGCCACCACCATGATTGCCATGAAAACAAATGCTGCTTGCAGCATGTGCTTTTTCCGTTTGATTCGCTCTGGATTTATGACTTTCCTGAGCTGCCCGTTTGCACCTCTGCGACTGGATAAAAGCCACATGCACACCATGATGACCGCGAGGGTAAAAAGTATCTTGCTGATCATTGAGCCTTAACAGCCTCTAAACTGGTTTCCTGGCGGGAAAATGTGACCAGGTGGTCGACATCGAGCCGAATCCCGATGCGTTCGTTTATTTTATGGTTGTGGTGGCTGGGTGCAAGGCACATCAGTTCGATTCCGCTATCCATGCGTAAAAAATAGAGAAAATCGGCACCTCTAAAAGCCTTATCTACCACTATGGCGGTTTCGCTGGACGCATCGTCGTGAATCACGTCATCGGGCCTGATTAAAATATCCACCATGTCACCCTTTGTATCCGCTATCGCTTCGCTACCCCGAATCAGGCCAAATTCGGTACTCACCGTATAGGCATCTTCTACTTTGGCCGCGACGATAACACCCTGCCCGATAAAATCAGCGACGAAACGATTTTCAGGACGATGGTATAAATTATAACCGCTGTCCTGCTGCTGGATCCTGCCTTCATTCATGACGCAGATGTCATCCGCCATGGCAAAAGCCTCGTTCTGATCATGGGTAACCAGTATCGCTGTAGAATCCTCCTGCCTCAGGATATTTCTGACTTCGCGCGCAAGTTGCTCGCGCATGTCGACATCCATACTTGAAAAGGGTTCGTCCATTAGCAGTATATCCGGGCGAGGTGCCAGGGCTCTGGCCAGGGCGATGCGCTGCTGCTGACCACCCGACAATTGATGCGGGTAGGCCTGTGCGTAGGCCGGCATACCGACCATAGCAAGTAGTTCCTGTACACGTTGCTGTTTTAACTTGCTACTCCATCCATTCAGGCCGAAGCCTATATTTTCAGCAACCTGCAGATGCGGGAACAGTGCGAAATCCTGAAACACCATACCGATATTGCGCTTTTCCGGAGGCAGGCAGTAGTGGCTGGAGCTGACTTCGACCTGGTCGATCAGTATCCTGCCCTGCTGTAGTGGCTCGAATCCGGCAAGCGCACGTAGCAAGGTTGTTTTGCCACAACCACTGGGGCCCAACAGGCATCCGATCAAACCCGGTTTCAGAGAAAAACTGACCTGGTTTAAAACGCGCTGTTGGTTAAAACTGACTACCAGGTTTTCGACGTCTAGTCGTGAAGTCATGTACCCGCTCTTGAGGTGGAAATACTTTGGCTCAGGAGAATAACAGGTAACAGTCCAACTGCCACTATCATCAACGCAGCGGTAGAGGAATCGGCGAGACGTTCATCCGAAGCGAGCTCAAAAGCACGCACCGCAAGCGTATTGAAATTGAACGGGCGCAGTATCAAGGTCGCGGGTAGCTCCTTCATCACATCGACAAAAACAATGAGCAAGGCGGTTAACACGGTGCCCTTCATCAACGGTAGATGCACTCGTCCCAGTATCGCCATCGGCCGGTAAGCCAGAGATCTTGCCGCGTCGTCCATCGATGGTTTGATTTTGCTCAAGCCCGCTTCTATCGACTGAATCGATACCGCGAGGAAGCGAACCAGATAGGCAAACATAACTGCGAACAGACTGCCGCTCAGCAATAGCCCGGTAGAAATGCCGAAATGATCGCGCATCAGGCTATCCAGACTGTTATCGAACCAGGCAAAAGGAATCATGACACCAACTGCCACCACGGTACCCGGCACCGCGTAGCCGGTAGCGACCACACGAATCGAAGTCGAAATCATTTTACCCCCGTAAACCCGCTTGCCGTAAGCCAGGAACAGCGCCAGTAATACAGCCAGTACCGAGGCTGACAACGCCAGCAGCACGGTGTTCAGGGTAAGTTGGATAAAACTGGCGTCGACCATATCCTGATAAGTTTCCAGAGCCCAGCTACCCAGTTGCATCGCCGGCAACAGGAAACCGAGAAACAATGGCGTAAAACAGGCCAGAAATGCCAAAGCAGCCGGCATACCCTGGAGGCGATATTGCGGCAGATTACGATATCGATTGGTAGCGTGGTGGTATTGCGCACGTTTGCGTGACCAGCGTTCCAGCATGACAAGACTAAACACGAATACGAGCAGAATCGCTGCCAGCTTGGCTGCCGCAGCACTATCGCCAAGGCCAAACCAGGTGCGAAAAATTCCGGTAGTGAAGACACCGATGCCAAAATAGGAAACCGTACCGTAGTCGGACAGGGTTTCCATCAGAGCGAGTGACAATCCGGCGACTATCGCCGGTCGAGCTAGCGGTAAGGCAACGCGGAAAAAACTCGACCAAACCGAGCAGCCAAGCGTGCGGCTGACTTCGAGTACACAGACCGACTGCTCCAGAAACGCAGACCTGGCAAGCAGATAAACATAGGGATACAACACCAGTGAAAACATGGTTACGGCGCCGCCCAGCGAACGCACTTCCGGGAAATAATAATCGCCATACTCCCAGCCCGTTACTTCGCGCATCCAGCTTTGCAAAGGACCAGCAAAATCGAACATGCCGGTATAGGTATAGGCGATGATATATCCCGGAAAAGCCAGCGGCATAAGCAATGCCCAGACAAATATTTTCTTGCCGGGAAAAATACACAGACTGGTTAGCCAGGCACATCCAACGCCTATAACCAAAGTGCCAAGGGCGACGCCAAGCGTCAGTATCGCCGAATTGAACAGATACTCCGCCAGCAGATTATCGACAAGGTGCTGCCAGACATCCCCCGAGGGATGGAAGATGAAACTCGCAATGGTTAATACCGGCAGGCTCAACAATAACGCGATAAAAAAGATACCTGGTTTCCACCAGGTATCCAGCCGTGCAAGTTTAAATGGCATCAAAAGGCCGTAATCCCCTGAGCTTGTTAATCATCCGGATTGCTTCATTTCCAGCCGGCTCGGTCCATTATCTTGACTGCCTCTGCATTGAGTTCACCGAGCCGTGAAAGATTAAGCACATCGGAACTGAACTGACCCCATTGTTTCAACAGCCCGCTGGCTTCCACATCGCTGCGCACAGGATACTCGTAATTGACCTCGGCGTACCAGTCCTGCGCCTCGGCACTGACCAGGTATTCTAGCAGGCGCTGTGCATTGTCCCGATTTTTCGAGTACTTGCTGATAGCGGCACCACTGATATTGACATGCGCTCCCCGGCCCTGCTGATTCGGCCAGAATATAGTCATTTTGCGGGCGGCGGCCTGCTGGGCAGGATCACCACTGTTGGCCAGCATCTGTGCATAGTAATAAGTATTCGCGATAGCAATGTCACAAACTCCGGCGGCAGCCGCCTTGATTTGATCGCGGTCACCTCCTTTGGGCGTTCTAGCCATGTTGCTCACCAGCGCGTCCGCCCATTGCTGGGTAGCTGCGGCACCATCTGCCGCCAGCATCGAAGCGACCAGTGATTGATTGTAGATATTACCGGAGCCACGAATACAGATTCGCTTTTTCCACCTGGGGTCTGCCAGATCTTCGTAGGTGGATAATTCGGCAGGATCGACCCGATCATTGGCATAAAAAATCACGCGCGCACGTTGCGAAAGCCCGACCCAATAACCATCAACATCGCGCAAATGTGCTGGAACCAGATCATCGATGATAGCGCTTTTCACTGGCTGTAGCAGGTCGGCCTGGCGGGCACGATGCAGTCGGCCCGCATCGGTAGTGATGAACAGGTCGGCCGGGGTATTGGCGCCTTCGCTGATCATACGGGTGAGCAATTTATCCGCACCAGCGGTAATTAGATTGGTCTGGATACCGGTTTCAAGGCTAAACTTGTCCAGCAGTGGTTTGATCAGGTTTTCCTTCCGCGCGGAATAAACATTCACTTCCGCTGCCGCAGCATGGGCAGTTGAGAAAAGGGCTAGTAAAATAAGAAATGCTGAAATGCTGTGCTTGTACATCGGGATTAAACCTCTCAATATGCGTCGAATAAAATACCTGTTGAACAGGCAGGCGCAAAGTTTATTAAATACGAATGCTAATGTAAATAATAATTGTTCTCATTTGCATTAAAACTCTATGCCCATGAAATTAAACCCGAATATTGAATCGTCCATCGTCCAGAATCTCTCCCAGTGGCAGGAAATCAGTCGCTATCTGACCGCGCAGGGTCATGAGGCGAGTGCCTGCAAAAAAATCGAAACCATGGCAATTGCCAGCCAGTACGCGATGCAGCAATTGAATCTGTACCCACAACAAATCGAGCAATTGCTATCCCTACGCCATTTCGAGCTTGATCAAGACCTGCTCGCTGCGATCGATGCCGAGTCGCCGACAGCCGCTCAAATCAGCGCCCGGTTGCGCCAGTACCGCCACCGTAAACTGGTCGAGATCATATACCTCGATGTGGTGGAGCAAATTCCGCAAGAGTCCATCCTGCTGCATTTGAGCGACCTCGCCGACCAGTTGATCGAAACCGCCGTCAATATCTGCCAGCGCCAGCTTAGCGCCAAACATGGGGAACCGATTGGTGAAGATGAACAGCCCATGGAGCTGAACATCATTGCCATGGGTAAACTGGGAGGCCGTGAGCTCAACTTTTCCTCCGATATCGATCTGATTTGCTGCTTTGCCGAGGACGGCGATCTCGGTGGTTATGGCCAACTCTCCTACCAGGAATACTTTTCCCGGCTGGTGCGCCAGTTCAGCAAGTTACTTGGTGAAGTCACCGCGGATGGTTTTGTCTATCGAGTCGATCTGCGCCTGCGTCCCTGGGGCGACTCCGGCCCAGTGGCTTTAAGCCATGCAGCCATGGAACACTATTATCAACTGCATGGTCGCGAGTGGGAGCAATACGCGATGGTCAAGGCACGCGTACTCACCGGCAGCACAACCGACAAGACATACTTGAAGTCGATGTTAAAACCCTTTGTTTACCGCCGCTATCATGACTACCGGGTGTTCGAAGGCCTGGCCGGGCTGAAGGATAAAATAGACCTTCAGGCCCGGGCTCGCGGGATGCGCGACAATATAAAAATAGGACAGGGCGGCATACGCGAAATAGAATTTTTTGTGCAGGCCTTTCAAATTCTCAAAGGTGGCCGCAATCAGCAGCTGCAGAGCACCCGCATACTGCATTGCTTCGATGCCCTCGAGCAACAGGCCATAGTGCCTGAGTCGAACATACAGCTTCTGCGCCAGGCTTACCTTTTCCTGCGCCGGTTGGAGAACCGGATTCAAATGTTTGATGATCAGCAATGCCACGACCTGCCGAGCGACGAATCTCAACAAACGCGCATTGCCATTACGCTCGATTTTGATGACTGGCAGGCGCTGCTGGCAAAACTGGATGTTCACAGGCATGCGGTTAGTCGCTGCTTCAAGGATTTGTTTAAACGCGATGCCGAGTCCACTCAGCCAGGCGCCATCGACGCTAACTTTTCTGATGATGCCGATCTGGCTCAGCGTCACGATTCCATCCATGCCAGCGGTGTCGCTGAGCCCGAGGAAGTCAACCAGCGCCTGGAAAAGTTTTTTAAATCCAAATCCTGGAGTTACATGTCGGCAAGGGCAAAGCAGCGCTTCAGCCTGTTGTTGCCAAGAGTCTTCGAATTGCTTCCCGCCAGCGGCAAGCAGTTACAGTTGTTCGATCGTTTGCTGCGGCTGTTTTCATCGATAGCCGGGCGCAGCGTATATTTCGAACTACTGGTGCAAAATCAGGCATTGCTGGAAAAACTGATGAACCTTTTTGACAGTAGCGAATGGATTGCCGAAGAGCTGTCTCTATATCCGATGCTGCTGGAGAATCTGATCCAGACAGGCGGACAGGAACGCTTCGACAGAAGCGCGATTCAACAGCGACTGCAGCTAATGCTGGACAATGTTAGCGGCGACACCGAACTCGAACTCGATAGCCTGCGCCTGTTCAAGCGAGAGCAAACCCTGATCATTGCCAGCGCCGAGCTGGCCGGTGAAATATCGGCAGTCGAAGTCAGTCGATATCTTTGCGAACTCGCCGAGGTGGTTCTCGATGCGGTTTATCGCCTCTCCTTGACCGCTATAAAACAACAATACGGTCAGGCGCGCTGCATCGACCAGGGGAAAAGCCGGGTTGCCGAACTGGCAGTGATTGGCTACGGCAAGCTCGGTGGCTACGAAATGCATTATCAATCCGATCTCGATCTGATATTCCTGCACAACTCCTGTGGCGACGAGCAGCAAAGCGATGGCCGCAAGAGTATCGATAATTCGATGTATTTCGCCCGTCTCGCGCAGAAAATTATTTCCATGACCAGCGTGTTAACCGCGTCAGGAAAACTGTATGAAATCGATGCGCGATTGCGTCCCGAGGGTAACTCCGGGTTGCTGGTTTCCCAGGTGGAAGCCTACCTGCGATACCAACTCGACAAGGCCTGGACCTGGGAACATCAGGCCATGGTAAGAGCCCGACTGGTGGCGGGTAGCCTGGCGCTGAAACCCGACTTTGATGATATCCGCGAGCAGGTACTCAAACTGAAACGCAATGACGTGGACCTGCGCAAGGATATAGCTGATATGCGGGAACGCATCTATCTCAACAAAAAGCCGGCCGAAGGTGACCTCGTAGATTTGAAACACGCTCGCGGCGGTATGGTAGACATCGAATTTCTGGTGCAATACTGGGTGCTTTCGCGAGCAAATAGTATTGGCTCAGGGTGTTTGTATTCTGATAACATTAGCCTTCTTAACGAGTTATTTCGGCTGAACCTGATTACCAGTTCGCAATCGCAACTGGGTGACATATACAAAACCTACCATCGGTTGCTGCACCAGTCGGTGTTGCAGAATCAAACCGCTGAAATTGACTCCGAAATAATCGCCGCTGAAACGGCACAGGTATTAATCTGCTGGAATGAGAGTTTCGGCACCCGGGAGAAATAATTATGTCGATGGCCGACCGCGATGGTCTCATCTGGTTCGATGGTGAAATGGTTGCCTGGCGTGATGCCACGGTGCATGTATTAACCCATACCCTGCATTACGGCATGGGTTGCTTCGAAGGTGTGCGCGCCTATCACGCCGACCAGGGGACTGCTATTTTCGCTTTGCAGGCACATACCGACCGCCTGTTCGATTCCTGCAAGATACTGGGCATGGATATCAAGTACAGCAAGCAGCAATTAATAGATGCCCAGATAGCCGCGGTACGAGACAACAATCTCGACAGCGCTTATATCCGGCCCATGTGCTTTTACGGCTCTGAGGGCATGGGGCTGCGCGCAGATAACCTTAGCGTTCACTGCATAGTCGCCGCCTGGGAATGGGGAACCTATCTTGGTAAAGACGCGCTGGAAAAAGGCATACGCATCAAGACTTCGTCTTTTACCCGTCACCACGTGAATATCGCAGTAACCCGCGCCAAAGCCAACGGACAATATATCAACTCAATGATGGCACTCGGCGAAGCGCTCAAGGATGGCTATGATGAGGCCTTACTACTCGATCCTGAAGGCTATGTTGCTGAAGGTAGTGGCGAGAATATCTTTGTCGTCAAGGCGGGGGTAATTTACACCCCTGAAGTCACCTCGGCCCTGAATGGT